>CAMWJQ010000252.1 GCA_947174615.1 uncultured Lachnospiraceae bacterium | reverse complement strand
ATTCCTTCGCCCCTCTCTTATACTTTTTATGGAAATACATGGAAAAGCTCTGGTGAAATTTTTTGCTGCAGGTCCTGCTGATTCCCAGCTTGTCCCCGTTGCTCATCGTCAGCTCGTTCTGTATGATTTTTGTGACAGCCCTCAGATTCACAATGTAACTGGTATGCGCGTACTCAAATCCCTGCGCGCCCAGCTGTGCATACCAGTCCTCCAGCCGCTCATTGCTCTGCAGCGTTTTCCTGCCGGCTGCACCGCCGGACTCTACGGTGAGCCGGCTTCCTCTCTTTGTCTTTTCAATGTAAAGAATACTCCCCACAGGGACGCGCTGCGCCTCCCCGTCGCTGACCACCTCCGCCATTTCCCTGCGGCTGCGCCGTTTTGTCTCCCGCAGAAGCTCCTCGATATCCCGCATTCTCTCATCGGTATCTGAATTTTTTAACAGGTAACGGTAGGGCTGAACCCGGAAATGATCCGGCTCCGGCAGGATCACCCCTGATACAAAGGCAAGTATGACACCCTCATCCTTTTCCCGCAGCTTCCGCGCCGTCTCATATCCGCCCATTCCCGCCATCTGCATATCCAATATGACCAGCTGGTATGCCCCATGGTCTGCCTGCAGAAAATCGGCGCCGCTGCAATAAGTGTCACAGACCATATCTGCTGTAAATTCCACGCAGGTTTCTATATTCTGTTTCATCTCCTGCAAAAATGCCGTATTATCGTCCACAATTGCTATGTTTATCATTTTGATTTGTTTCCTTAATTCAGCTCATCGTCCACAGATTTTGTCCGTGTTCCCGATTTTTTCACGCCGCACCTATTCCCTTATCTTATGTACATTATAGGCGCGTTTAAAGGCTTTCAAGGTCAGGATTCAGCCCAAACATCAGCTCCGCATCGAACTGACTGCCCCACGCGCCGCATGGCACCTCAACCACTGTAAACATGGGGGTAATTGTCAGCAGAACAACGATGCTTTAACGCCCACGCCTTCCCCGGAACATAGAGCAGGGATTCAAACTCCATACTCCACACATCCTTTTCCTTCCCCCGTTTGACTTTTTCATAGTAATTCGGTCCGTTTATCAACGCGACGCACCTGGAATACAAAAAGGTATCGTCACACATCAGCGGGTCAATTTTTCTGCATTGTTCCGCCAGCTTTTCCGTATCCAAATCATATAATAATTCTGTCATCAAATCGTCAAACTCAAAAATAACAGAATCATCCTGCTTCGAGAGGTATTTGATAACCGGTTTCAGTACCTTGTCATCATCACCCTCCTCCTCCCAGTCACACAACTCCATTGTAGTCCAAAAGAAATCATATTTTAGCATCATAGCTGTTCCCTTTCCATCCACATTGCAGCAAAATAAGGTGTATGCGTAATATTTCCAACTCCTCCGTTTACCAACCTTTTTTTGCAGCAATTTTTTTCTGTTTGCGAGCCGATTTTGCCGGAGAAGCATTTTTTGCAGTCGCCACAATAACCGCAGAGACCAGGAAAGCCGCCATCATACTCAACCCGCACAGTCCCATATTCCAATGAACCGCTTCATCATAGCTCCGGTACTGGATCAGCCCCATACTCGCTGTGATCGGGTAGAGATTGGCAAGCGTCATATTCCCTGCGGCAAACATCCCTCCATATCCATAGGCAAACGCAACGATCGTGCCGATCATATGTCCGTTCGGTATGCGGGCTGCAGCTGCGATCACCGGCATGACGGCAATATACAGAAACAGGCAGTTCAAAATCATCTGGACAAATGTCTGCATTACGGACGCTGCAGAAAATCCCGGAAATCCCATGAGCAGATTCGCAGCGATGGTAAATACAGCGCTTACAAATCCCAAAAACAGGGACAGCAGCGCGCAGACAAACAATTTTCCCCACAATAAACTGCGGTAAGAAACAGGAACCGTCAGAATACTTTTCAGCGTATCGTCCCTGTCTTCCCTTGCTATGATATATCCGGCAAGCAGCGTAATGCACATAGGAAAAATCATACTGAAATTATTTTTAATCACCTGCTCCGCAAAATGGGCGAATGTCCAATAGGTACCGTCCAGCGCCGTAGTGGAAAACAATGTCAACAAAACAGAAAGCAGCATTAAAAGAACGCCCGCCCATATCATATGATAGCGTTTTAATTTCCGGATTTCGGTTCTGACTATACGAAACATATCATTCCCCCCTCTTTTTATACAGATAATCAATGACCATGACGGAGGCGACCGCCCAGATCCCCAAAATAGCCACGGTCTGAAGGGTTGTTGGCATCAAATCTCTAAGCGCACCCACAACCTCTATTACCCCATGCCGTTCCATATCGCCCGCACTCCAGAGTGTCGTGAGGGGAATGGGCATGAGCCAGCATACGGCTTTCGGCAATACCTCAAAGCAGGATTCCGCTGTCAGACTCAGTACACTGTAAAACACACACAGCAGAATAGAAAAGATATAAGTCTTACTGAAAAACACCACAAGTACGATGAGAGGCAGCGTCCCAGCAGTGACAAGAATGCCCATTTGAAGCGCCAAAAATATTTTATAGATAACCCCGTTTACCTCGGATACCAGACCTCCGCATATGACTGCGGCAAAAGCCGAAGACAGGCTGAAAACAGCGCCCATGAAAAATAAAACAATGATTTTCGCAATAATCATTTGTGTGCTTGTTACCGGAATGGTTCGCAGGTTTTTAAAGGTGTCGTTATCCCGCTCCATGAAAAACAGCATCGCCGCAGTCACACCAAGGATACAAGGCAGAAGCAGTTCTACCCCATATCCCATGATAAACTGAAAACATCCGTTAAAAGACTCGGCGCCGCTTTCATATCTCTCTGCCATCTGCGGCGTCGTCATCATGACGGTAAGCGGTACAGGAAAAATAAAAGCGGAAAGAATAACAAGTAAAATAAATCTCTTCCGTTTCAATTTGGCAAATTCACAGAGAACCAGTTTAAGCAATCCCCTCACCCCCTGTTACGCGCTTGAAATATTCTTCTAGGCTTTCTTCTAAGGTCAGGGCCTGCGATACTTCCAGACCATTTTCCACAAAGGCAGTGATCGTTTTTCCTATGGGCAGCTCAAGATTGTGCACCTGTATCCGATGGTCATCCTGTATGGTAAACCAGTTTTCCTGGAATACACGTTCTAAAATCCTTGCTGCCTGCGCCGTATCTGAGACGGTAAAGCAGATATGTCTGCTGCTTTTTGCTTCCAATTCCGCCAGACTCTCTTCCTCCAGTAATACACCCTGGTCAATAATGCCGATATCATCTGCCAAAAGCGCAATTTCGGAGAGAATATGGCTGGATATCAGGATGGTTTTCCCCCGTTCATTACAAAGGTCACGGATAAAAGAGCGGACCTCTGCAATCCCAATGGGATCGAGACCGTTGATCGGTTCGTCCAGAATCAGAAGCTCCGGATCATGCATAATGGCAAGGGCAATGGCCAGCCGCTGCTTCATGCCGAGGGAATACTGGGAAAAGAGCTTTTTGTCTTTGTAAGGCAGCCCCACCAGATCCAGCGCGTTCCGAATCGCATTGCGGTTAGGGACTCCCCGCAGGGTGGCAAAAATACACAGGTTTTCCGTAGCAGTCAGATTCGGATAAAATCCGGGGGCTTCAATCAGGCTGCCGATCCGGGGCAGCAGCTTTTTCTCATTCTCCCGCAAAGACTTTCCCCAGATTGCCACCTCACCGGAGGTGGGCTGTGTCAGTCCCAGGAGCATTTTCATGGTTGTGGTCTTTCCAGCCCCATTCCTGCCAAGCAGACCATAGATACGCCCCTGCCGGACATGGATATTCAGATTGGCAACGCTTTTCTGCGTCCCATATTGCTTGGTAAGATTTTTCGTTTCAATTACATATTTGCTCATTGCTTAAAACCTCCTTTATAACTGCCATCTTACCACGCCAACCTTGCGTTAACCTTGCATTAACCTTGTATTAACCTTGCATTTTTCCTGCACTAAAGGGAAAGACAACACAAAAACCGTCCCGCTGCCCGGCACACTTTCTGCGGTTATGGTTCCATTCATTTTGATTACGAGCTGATGCACAATGGACAGACCAAGACCGCTGCCTTTTTCGGACCGTCCTTTATCACATTTATAAAGCCGTTCAAAAATATGCTTCAGATCCTCTTTGTCAATCCCCACCCCGTTGTCCGCCAGGCGGATTTTTATGTTTTCCTCCTGCTCCAGTAAGGTGATTTCTATTCTGTTCCCATGGCTGTGGGAAATTACATTCTGCACCAGGTTATTTAAGATCCGCATATATCCGTCCGGATCAAGCTTTACCGGGAAAGACCGCTCCGGAATGTCAATGGCGAAGTCCATCTGCGCATCCTCAAAAACCGGTATCCAGTCAACTAACAGATTCCGCGTCAGCTCCGTCAGGTCAACAGTTGCCATATTCATGGAAAATTCATCGGAACCCAGCTTAAACCAGTCAAAGAGCACATCGATATATTCCTTCAGGTCATAGGCTTTCCGGCGAGCAGCTTCGATGTAATCATCACGTTCTTTCCCAGTGACGATTCCTTTATGTGCGGCGTCCAGATACCCGATCAGTGTGGTAAGCGGTGTTCTCACATCATGGGAAAGGCTTGTCATAAGCTGTCGATTGGTCTCTTCCATCCGGTAATAAGCCAAAAGTCTGTCTTCATAAGACAAGATAATATCGTTGATCATGTAAGCAAGGGGCGCCACAAGCTCATGGGTTTCCGACAGGATACGCCGGTTCCCATTTCCGTTTTTCACATCTGTAAGCGCCTCAACCATCTCTGTTATCTGCCTTCTGACACGGCGGATGACAAAAACAGAGCCGCAGACAGAGACAAGGATCACAGCCGCTCCAACCAGCATTATCATATCATCATACATCTGTCAAACCTCCTTATTAAAACGGTAGCCAATCCCTTTTATCGTCTGAATATATCTGGGATTTCCCGGATTTGCTTCAGTCTTCTTCCGCAGGCGGCTGATGACCGCCATGATATTGCTGTCATCATAGACATACTCCTCTCCCCATACGCTCTCATATATCTGCCTTTTTGTCAGTATCTTTCCCTGATTCCCTGCAAGATAAAGGAGTACGTCAAATTCTTTCGGCGGCAAATCAAATTCCCCGTTCTCGGTGATAACGCAGCGCCTTTCGCAGTCAATGATCAATCCGTCAAACTCGCAGATCTGCATTTGCCCGTCTTCCTGATTAAACCGGGTATAACGCCTGATCAGTGAAATAATACGCGCTATCAGCTCGTCCATATCAAAAGGCTTTGTCAGATAATCGTCCGCCCCTGCCCGTAATCCGCGTACCTTGGAAGCGCTGTCATTTTTTGACGTAAACATCAGAATGGGCAGGCGGCTCTCCTGCCGGATCATTTCCAATGTTTCAAAGCCGTCAAATCCAGGCATCATGACGTCAAGTATGACAAGTTTGTAATCATGCTCCTTTAGCTTAAGCAAACCGGATTTCCCGGAGTAGCAACAGTCAGCCTCTATCTGTTCCGGTATCACGCTCTGCCGGATCAGCGCACAGAGCTCCCTGTCATCATCTATAATCAGTATCCTGCAATCCGCCATAGTTCCCTGCCTCCTGTTCTCTTTTTTCCTGTCCGCCGTCTTCCGGCTTACATCTTGAAATTGAGCCCCCTTCTTGTCAGCCGGCTCAACATGACTGTTTCTTCCGCTTCCCGGATAAAAGCAGATACAGCAAAAACCAGCCTGCACAATGAACCGCAAGGATCCCCATATCTTTGCCTGCCGCTGCCATACCGCCGTTTGCCAGATCCATACCCCCCTCGAAAGCGGCGCTGGAAGGAATCCGATAGCAGATACCGGAGAGAACCTTAACAGTTCCTTATTTTACAACAGGAATCGAGAAGTAAAACGTCACTCCGTCCTGCTGGTTTGCCGCGCCATATGCTAAATGCTGTATGGAAAGGATCTGCGCCACAATCGCAAGCCCCAGTCCGGAACCGCTGTATTTTGCATCTTTACTACGGTAAAATTTCATCCAGATTTTTGAAAGGTTTTCCTGCGGAATAAGCTTTCCCTGATTATAGATGGAAAAGTCCAGCATACCATCACGTTTCTTCAGCGTAAGTTTCAAAACGCCGCCCGGCTTGACATTTCTTTTCGCATTGACAATCAGGT
>CAMWJQ010000251.1 GCA_947174615.1 uncultured Lachnospiraceae bacterium | reverse complement strand
CCATACCCCCAGTCTCCTCGTCGGGCACTGCAGCGCCCGAACTGCCTGTTATCTGCATCCGCGATCATACGATATCCTCAAATGAAAGCGGCGTGCCCCGCTTGAGTGCCCGTTTTGCTGTCCTGCCAAGCACTTCTTGATAGTGCTTAGGCTTTAAGCCATAGGCAGGGCGGATACTGCGGATATTCTCCGGCGTCAATACTTCTCCCGCAGCGATATCCTGCACGACAAACAGCGATCGGCGGAAACATGCATTGCTCTCCTCCTGTCTGGAGACTCCGTAATGGACTGTTCCCATCGCCTGCTCCACCTCGCGCACCTGCTCAACCATCTGCCGAAACTCCTGCGGCTCCATCGAAAAGCTTGCGTCTGGGTTCTTGACCGCCCGGCTGATACAGAAGTGCTTTTCAATGAGATTTGCCCCCATCGCGACCGCTGTCGCAGCGCTGAACGCCCCCATGGAGTGATCAGAAAGTCCCACCGGTACGCCAAAGCGTTCTTTTAAGTCCTGAATCGTCCTCAGATTCATCTCCTCTGGCTTTGCCGGATATGCACTTGAGCACTTCATCAGCGCAAGCTGCCGGTTTCCAGCGCTGTAGATGGCATCGACTGCCTCCTGTATTTCCTCGAGCGTTCCCATTCCAGTTGACATCACGATCGGTTTTTTCTTGGATGCCACATATTTCAGCAAAGGGATATCCACCAGCTCAAAGGAGGCGATTTTATAGAACTGCACGCCCAACCCTTCGAGAAAATCAACAGAGAGCAGGTCAAACGGCGTTGACAGAAAGTCAATCCCCACCTTTGCCGCCTCATCGCGAAGCTGTGCCTGCCACTCCCACGGCGTGTAGGCTTTCTGGTACAGCCCATACAGATTTTCGCCCTCCCAAGTCCCTTTTTCAATCTGAAAATATTCGTTATGGCAGTCGATCGTCATTGTATCCGCCGTGTACGTCTGTATCTTCACACAGTCTGCTCCTGCGTCCTTCGCCACATGAATCAGTTCCAGTGCGCGGTCCATGCTCCCCGCGTGATTGGCAGACATCTCTGCGATAATATAGGCAGGATGTCCGTCTCCTATGATTCGTCCATTAATTTCCATACGCAGCGCTCCTCCCTCTACATACCTTTCAGCAATTTGTACTTCATCTCTGCAATACTCCAATCCTCCAAGGTATCAATATCCTGCACATACCGCTCGTCCTGAATCAAAGGCACCACCTGTTCCATCCAGATTGCCTTCTGCTGCCTGAAGCGCTCCACCTTCAGACAATAAAACTGCCCGCAGTCATGATAGAGCGGTTCTAAATCCTGTGAGCGCTTTGCCATATTCTCCGGCCACTTAGGCACAATCCTGCCATCGTTGATGACAACGCCCCTCTGCGGCGGAAAGGAAAACTTTACCACCGGAATCACACTGTCCGCCTGTTCCTGCTCAAGGAGCATCATCGCTGTCTTGATGGCATCTGCCGTCACAAACGGCGCGGTGGGATAGATGCAGCACACGTTCTGAAACGTCATGCCGATGCGTTCATAGGACAACAACACCTCCGCAATGACTTCCGCAGTCGTTGCATAATCATTCGAAGTCTGCTCGCTTCTGAAAAAAGGTACTTTTGCCCCCGCCCGCTTTGCCACCTGCGCAATCTCCTCATCATCGGTTGACACCATCACTTCATGAAACAAATCTGCCTGCAGCGCCGCCTCAATGCTGTATTCCAGAATGGGTTTCCCCAAAAACGGCTTGATATTTTTTCTCGGTATCCGTTTGCTCCCGCCTCTGGCGGTAATGACTGCCACATTTTTCATCGCATTTCCCCCTGCGCGCGAAAAGCCCAGTGAACTACTAGGCTTGTCTTTCCATTTATTTTTTATAATACGCCGCAATCTTTTGGACTGCCAGAATCACATCCTCCACATCCTGATCTGTCAGGGAATAATAGATTGGCAGACTCATCATCTCCATATAAAGCTTTTCAGCATTGGGACAGAGTCCCTTTTGATAGCCCAGTCTCTCATAATAGGGATGCCAATACACCGGAATATAATGCACATTACAACAGATATTTTCCGCTGCCATCGCCTCAAAAAAACCCTTTCGGTCAATCGTCAGCAGCTCTGGTTTGATGCGCAGTATGTAGAGATGCCTCGTCGTGTCAGACGCTGGAATCTCCTGCTGTACAAAAAGCTGTGGTATCTGTGAAAAAGCCTCATTATATCGGCGGACAATCTCCCTGCGCCGCCCGGCAAACTGCGCCAGCTTGTCGATCTGACTCAAAATCAGCGCGCACTGAATATCCGTGATTCTGTAGTTATATCCTAAGTCAATCTGTTCATGATACCATGGTCCATGGCTCTCATGCACATACTGTGTCTCATCCTTTGTGATGCCATGGGAGCGGCAGAGCAAAAGCCTCTCATACAAATCCTTTCGGTTGGTGAGCACTGCGCCGCCCTCCCCGCCTGTCACGGTCTTGACCGGATGAAAACTAAAGGTCGTCATGTCCGCAATGCTGCCGACAGGTCTGCCCTTGTACTTTGTGCCGATCGAGTGTGCACCGTCCTCAATGAGTACAATGCCATTCTCATGACAGATTTCGAGCAGCTCATCCAGCGGGGCAGCCTGCCCTGTGAAATCGACTGCCACGACCGCTTTTGTTTTCTCCGAAAGCCTCTTTTGAACACTCTCGGGATCAATATTGTACGTATTCGGATTGATATCTGCAAAAACCGGTCTCGCCCCGCAGTACAGCGCACAGTTTGCAGACGCCGCAAAGGTGATAGGCGTTGTGATCAGCTCATCCCCCGCGCCGACGCCTGCTGCCATCGCAGCCATGTGGAGCGCCGCTGTCCCATTGCTGCACGCGACGGCATAAGCTGCCCCTGTGAGCGCGCAGAGCTTTTGCTCTAACGCTTCCACTTTGGGACCACAGGTGAGATAATCACTGGTGAGCACTTCCTCCACCGCCTTCACATCTGCCTGATCGACAAACTGATGACCGTAATATAGTTTTGTATCCCGGACAGGCGCGCCGCCTGCGATAGCTGGTTTCTCCATACAAATCTCCTTTTAGATCTTGAACCTATGATTTCATATCACTCATGCAAATCTGTCTTTAACAATTCCCGGATCTGCTCCACAGAGAGCCACTCCTGATTATTTCCAGAAGAATAGTAGAATCCTTCCTCCACCTTCCTGCCGCTTGGATTAGGCCGTTTGGACTCCTGCCAGAACATCTGCGGGTAGATGATAAAATTTTTGTCGTACTCATATGTCGTCATCGAATCCTCCGACGTAATCATCACCTCATGAAGCTTCTCGCCGGGACGGATGCCAACCTCCACCGTCTTCATGCCCGGCGCCATCGCCTCCGCCAGATCGGTGATTTTAAAGGAAGGAATCCTGCTGATAAAGGTTTCTCCGCCCTTTGCCTCCTCGAGCGCCTTGATCACAAGCTCCACGCCCTGCGTCAGACTAATCCAGAACCGCGTCATGCGGTAATCCGTGATCGGCAGCTCGTCCGCGCCCTCGTCGATCAGCTTTTGAAACAGCGGAATGATCGAGCCGCGGCTCCCTGCCACATTGCCGTAGCGCACAATGGAAAAATTCAAGTCTTTCGTGCCGCAGTACGCGTTGGCAGCAATAAACAATTTGTCCGAAACAAGTTTCGTGCCTCCGTATAGATTTACCGGATTGACTGCCTTGTCCGTCGAGAGTGCGACCACCTTTTTGATCCCTGTATTGAGCGCCGCGTCAATAACATTCTGCGCGCCATTCACATTGGTCTTAATCGCCTCGTTTGGATTGTACTCACACGCGGGCACCTGCTTGAGCGCCGCGGCATGAATCACATAATCCACCCCCTCAAACGCGCGCTTCATGCGCTCATAATCGCGCACATCACCGATAAAGAACCGCAGCCGGTCTTTGTACTGCGCAAAATCATTTGCCATCATCCACTGTTTGAACTCGTCGCGCGAATAGATAATGATCTTCTTCGGATTGTAATGTGTCAGCACATACTCCGTGAAGCACCTGCCAAAGGAACCTGTGCCGCCTGTAATTAATATTGTTTTACCATCTAAAATCATTATTTTCCTCCAAAATACGATATTGAAATCTTTTCCAAATTCTACCACAATTTTCCCTGTACGTCAAAACAATAAAATGCTGCACACAACGGAGTGAACCGTAACTGTTACTTTTCACACCTCAATTACTTATAAGCTGATAAAAACTGGCGTTGGTGTGAATTGTAACCCGTAACTTATTCATCAAAGGCAAGATTCGCCGCGACGCACTTTAAAATTTTATCATACACAATGATGTTCCACCGCTTTCCCGGCTGGTAGCATTCCGCCCCATCCACCAAAATCTGGTGAACGCCGCCCTGTTTTGACAGCACCAGTTCGCTCGCCCCAATCTTCATATGCCGGATTCCATTCTCCTTCCAGATCAGGTCCAGCGCAACACTACAGTCCTGATACACCCACTGCCGCACCCTGCTGCCATTTTGGGCGTCTGTCACAATGAGCACATAGTCGCTGTCCTCCTGCAACAGCTCAATACACTCCCGCGATGTCACTGCTGCCATATAGGGCTGAGTCCCCCTGCGTTTTCGATAGGCGCATGCCTCGTCCCATGCATTCGGCTGAACGTCCTCCCTTCTGTCGGGCAGATCATACGTTTCTTTTACATAAGAGCCCAAATACCGCGTGACCTTCTGCGCACCGAAATCATTGAGATGCTGGGCATCTCTGAAATCAGCAGCCATGTCCAGCGCAAGAAGCCCGTCGCTGTACAATTCATTAAAATCCACAAATTTTAACCCGCGCGCATCGGCAAGCGCTCTCACCGCCTCGGTCTCATACCGGTGCCAGCCCTCCTTCGGTGATTTAAACAGCAGCAGCGCCACATTTTTCTCTCTGCACAGTTCTGCCATCTCGTCCAGAGAGGCTATATTTTCCTCCTCAAACCAAGCTGTCCCCTCAAAATTGTAATCTGTCAGATTCACCGGTGTCTCCGAGACTGCCTGCGTCTCCAGATAACCCTTTGTATAGTTTGTCTTATCCTGCAAAAAATATGTATAGTCTATCTTCGTAAGCTCCTTCCAGCGGTTATGGTAGCGAAACACCGGAAACACATAAGAAAAAAATTCTGCGTTCACCCCACCGACCGACTCATAGATGCATTTCAGCTTGTCCACCGAGAGCGGAATATTGGTAAATCCCCAGCGAAGCGCTGTCTCCCTGCGATTGCTAAAACTGTCGCTCGTCAGCATATTGACCTCAAGCGCCACCACCTTTGGCTGCTGTGTCGTCAGCGCCTCCTTCAGATAAAGCACGGAGATGTGCATTGGCTGTGATGAACTGCCAAAATCATATGCCGCAATCCCATAGTCCTCATACAGCACCAGCGGGTCCACTGTACAGAAGCTGTTGCTGCTGCCGATCACAACCAGATCAATATCATTTTGTTTCTCCGCATAAAACCCATCGACAATGGTCGTGGAATCCCCGATAAACTTCGCACAGATAATCCTGCTCATCCCGTCCAGCACCGTGCCAATAAACAGGAAAAATACCACGATACAGACAATCCTTGCAGCCACTCTTTTTCTTGACATACCAACTCTCCACTGTTCTTATCCCAAAATTTGAATCAACTACCCTCAAAACTGAAAATAAATAAACTGCGACGCATCATACCCCTCGCCGTACACGCCAAACACGATCACCATCACCAGCAGCACTGCCACGATCACATACTGGACTGCCAGGCACTGCTCCTTGACCAACGTGTCAAACAGTATTTTTTTCTTTGCATAGCAAGCGTCTACGATAAACAGCAGCAAAATGCCCACGCCCAGAACACGCATCTCCTGTTTGTCCAATCCCAGATAATAGACAGACTCATCAAAGAGCGACCAGACATCAAATGTCGCAAACAGGCGCTGTAGATAGTAAATCGCATCCGCCACTGTATCTGACCGGAAAAACACCAGCGACAGCACGAACAATGCAAAGGTACACAAACCCTGACAAAACTGGTATCCAAATGTCTTTGTGCGCACATGGAGCAGCCCTGTACATTTCGCCTTCACAGGTCTTAGCAGATCCCCGACGACAATATAGGCGCCCTGTATCGCCCCCCACACGACAAAATTACAGCTTGAGCCATGCCATAATC
>CAMWJQ010000250.1 GCA_947174615.1 uncultured Lachnospiraceae bacterium | reverse complement strand
TTATAGAAGTGTACATACTAAAAAAGACTCCTAAATGCAGGAGTCTTTTTTATGCACAGACTTGCACACAGGCGCCCAAATGAAAAATAGCAATAAACTGATGGCTGCCTGTGAACTTTAATAGGCAGAATATAAGGGAGGTATCCGAGATGGCACAGCAGAATGAAGAAAAAAAAGAGAATCATGATGAATTAGACAATAAAAAGTATAAAGATGAAAAAATTGAGAAAGAAAGTCAGGTAACATTAGATGAAAATAACAGCAATCACAAAATTCATCTGATTACGATTGTAGGTGAGATCGAAGGGCATGAAAATGCTGGCAACCAGTCCAAAGTGACAAAGTATGAACTGCTTTTGCCGCAGCTTGCCTCAATAGAGGACAGTGATGAGATTGACGGTGTTTTGCTATTGTTAAACACGATGGGAGGTGATGTTGAGGCAGGACTTGCAATTGCAGAGATGGTGGCATCACTCAGCAAACCTACGGTTTCTTTAGTTTTAGGAGGAAGTCACAGCATAGGCGTACCGATTGCGGTGAGTACGGATTATTCATTTATTGTTCCTACAGGGACGATGGTGGTACATCCGGTACGAATGAATGGAATGGTGATCGGTGTACCGCAGACATTCAATTATTTCAGGGACGTGCAGAACCGCATCACTGGTTTTGTGTGCACACATTGCGGGATTTCAAAGGAACGGTATGAGGAACTGATGATGGAGACAGAAGTGCTTACCAAGGATGTAGGAAGTGTTTTGGAGGGTGAGGAGGCTGTCAAAGAGGGGATTATAAACGAAATGGGCGGAATTTCGCAGGCAGTTGCAAAATTGCACGAGTTAATCAACAATGATTCGAAAAAAAGTTCGAAAAAAATGAAATAACTTATGACAAGCGCCAAAAAAAGTGCTATAATATTTTGAAAAACTCATTTAGGGGGAGAAGTATTATGGCATCTGCAACAGAAAATCGTGCATCAAGAGGCAGAACAAATACAAAGAAAAGTACATCCAGAAGCACTGCCAATGGCGCTAGGAAAACAACATCCAAGGCAAGGGGCAGGACGGCTGCAAGAAAAAGTGTTGATATTGCAGTAAAAAATGAGGTTATGCTTATTGTCATTTTTGCGGCTGCGATTTTTATATTTTTGTGTATTACAGGAATCGTAAAGGGTGCGGCAGCCACAGGAATCAGCAACGCGATGTTTGGTATCTTCGGGCTGTTGGCATATCTCATACCTGTCTTTATTTTTGTAGGCTTTGCGTTTGGCATTTCCAACAGGGGAAACACTGTCGCAGTGGTGAAAATGGTTAGCAGTGTGATCCTGTTCTTTCTGCTCGGTGTATTGGCATATATGTTGATGAAACAGGATGCCATGCTCAAAGGCGAATCTTTGATTCAGGAGCTTTTTCAAACGTCATCTGAGCATCGTGCCGGGGGCGGAGTGTTGTTTGGCAGTATTGCCCATGGCATGTATAGGCTTATGGGCTTTGGCGGGACGCTTTTTGTCGTCGTGGTGCTTGGGATTATCTGCATTGTCTTTATCACGGAAAAAAGTTTTCTCTCAGGCGTTAAGAAGGGCAGCTCTTATCTGATTGAAACTGCCAAAGAGGATGCAGTACGGATGAGGGAGTACAGACAAAGTCTGCGGGATGAATATGACGACTATGAAAACTATGAGTACTACGAAGATGAGGAGGATGAAGTATATGAGACTCCAGTGCGCAAGGAAAAAGTGCATCCTAAGCGTCCAAAGCGGGTGAGAGAAGAAAAAATAGAACCGCCCAAAGAGAATATCCGGCGAATGGATAAGAGAGCGAGGGGCGTGGTGTCTAGTTCCGCGATTACACTCAAGGCAGGAATGCCCCAAAATACAGGTCGGCAGGATATTCATGAGATTATTCTGCTGGACGATGAGATGGGGGCAGCAGATGCTGATTTATTTGAGGAGATTAAGGTTAGACCATATAATGAAGCAGTGCCTCCTGAAGCGGCAGATTCTATGTATACAGAAGCAGAATATTTAGGTACAGCAAATGCGGAGGCAGAATATTCAGATACGATGTATGCGGAGGCGGAATATTCAGATATGGTGTATGCGGAGGCAGAATATTCAGATACTGGATTTTCAGAGACAGAATACGCTGACGCTGAACCTTTGGAAAGTTTTGGTCAGGAACTGCAGGATGAAAATACGTACAACGAAGAACTTTATGCCGGAGAGTCTGACGATTTCAATGATATGAACAACCCAGAGTCTGACAGTGATATGGCAGATTATTTTATTGACAATCCCGGCGTATCGGCAGAGCGTTCATTTTGGGATGGATTCGATGCTGTAGAAAATGATGTTGAGGCAATTAGCAATATGCCTGAGCCAGTAACAGAAGATACAATATTACCACAGCCGATAGCGGAAGAACATCCAGCACCAGAGACTGCAGAGGAGGAAGGGACGCCTGAACGGCAGTTGACAATGAACGAAGCTGCAGCGCAACCGCCGACGACAGAGCTGGCAACATCAAACGATGGCATAGAACTGGCTCAGCAGGAGGAAGCGCCCAAGCCATATCAAATTCCGCCTTTAGATTTGTTAAAGAAAGGTGATGGCAAAAAAGGTGATTCAGCAAATCAATTAAAAGAGACCGCGTTGCATTTGCAGCAGACGCTGCAGACTTTTGGTGTGCGTGTCACTATCACAGATATCAGTCAGGGTCCCTCGGTTACGAGATATGAAATGCAGCCGGAACAGGGCGTGAAGGTCAGCAAGATTGTAGGTTTGACAGACGATATCAAACTGAATCTGGCGGCAACAGATATTCGAATCGAAGCGCCAATACCCGGAAAGGCAGCAGTTGGCATCGAGGTGCCCAACAAGGAAACCAGTGCTGTTGCACTGCGGGATTTACTGGATTCTGATACCTTTCAAAATTTTTCATCAAATCTTGCCTTTGCGGTGGGAAAAGATATTGGCGGGCAGGTAGTGGTTACAGATATTGCAAAGATGCCACATGTATTGATTGCCGGCGCAACAGGCTCTGGTAAATCAGTGTGTATCAATACGATTATTATGAGTATCTTGTACAAGGCAAATCCGGCGGATGTAAAACTAATTATGATTGATCCTAAGGTGGTTGAGCTTAGTGTGTACAATGGGATTCCGCATTTGATGATACCAGTAGTGACAGATCCAAAGAAGGCTTCAGCAGCGCTAAACTGGGGCGTTACAGAGATGAACGACCGATACAAGAAGTTTGCAGATTTGAATGTACGCGACTTAAAAGGATATAATAAAGCAGCGGAGATGGGAAAGACAAATCCCGACGGGGAACCACTGCATAAGCTGCCTCAGATTGTGATTATTGTGGACGAGCTTGCAGATCTGATGATGGTGGCGTCAGGAGAAGTGGAGGAGAGCATCTGCCGTTTAGCGCAGCTTGCGCGGGCATGTGGAATCCATTTGGTTATCGCTACACAAAGACCTTCAGTTGATGTCATTACAGGTCTTATTAAGGCAAATATGCCCAGCCGAATCGCATTCAGCGTATCCAGCGGCGTGGACTCACGAACGATTCTTGATATGAATGGCGCTGAAAAGCTTTTAGGCAAAGGAGACATGCTTTTCTATCCACAGGGATATACGAAGCCTGCCCGCGTACAGGGAGCATTTGTTTCGGATTCAGAAGTGTCGGATGTCGTCGATTTCCTGAAAAATCAAATGCTTGGCAATGTTACATACAATAGTGATATCGAAGAGAAGATCAAGAGTATGCAGTCCTCCGCAGGGGCTGTGGGCAGTTCGGGCGCAGGAGGCGGCAGTGAATACGACACTTATTTTGCTGAGGCAGGAAAGTATGTTATTGAGAAGGAAAAAGCGTCCATCGGCATGCTCCAGCGTGTGTTCAAGATTGGATTCAACCGGGCGGCACGTATTGTAGATCAGCTTGAGGACGCCGGTGTGGTTGCCGCGGAGGAGGGAACAAAACCCCGCCGAATCTTGATGAGTATGGAACAGTTCCAAAATTATATAGAAGAACATTTATAATTTTATAGACAGTAGACTTGATAAATGGTATTCTATTAAAATAGGTAAATTTGTAATGGAACTTTGAATAAAACTTTGAATGGAACTTTGAATAGGAGGAACCAAATATATGAAATCAGACATCGAGATTGCGCAGGAGGCTGAACTGTATCCTATTACAGAGGTTGCAAAAGCGCTTGATATGACAATAGACGACTTAGAATTATACGGCAAGTACAAGGCAAAGATTTCTGAAGAATATCTTAAAAAGATAGAAAATAATAAAAATGGAAAACTAATCCTTGTGACAGCAATTAATCCGACGCCAGCTGGAGAAGGAAAGACCACTACCAGCGTAGGTCTTGGGCAGGCATTTGGCAGGCTGGGAAAGAAGGCAGTCATTGCACTCAGAGAGCCTTCACTCGGACCTTGTTTTGGCATCAAGGGCGGCGCTGCGGGCGGCGGGATGGCGCAGGTTGTTCCAATGGAGGATTTAAATCTTCATTTTACAGGGGATTTCCATGCAATCACGTCTGCAAACAACCTGTGTGCAGCATTGCTTGACAACCATATCCAGCAGGGAAATGAGCTGGGGATTGACCCCAGACAGATTGTGTGGAAGAGATGTCTGGATATGAATGACAGAGTGCTCAGAAATGTGGTTGTCGGTTTGGGAAACAAAATGGATGGTTTTGTCCGTGAGGATCATTTCGTCATCACCGTTGCATCGGAGATTATGGCAGTGCTGTGTCTGGCGGAGGACATGGAAGATTTAAAAAAGCGTCTTGACAGAATGGTAGTAGCGTACAGCTATGCGGGGGAACCCGTCTGTGCAGGTCAGCTTCATGCGACAGGTGCAATGGCGGCGTTGCTGAAGGATGCGATCAAACCCAACTTGATTCAGACGCTTGAACATACACCAGCGATTATTCATGGTGGTCCGTTTGCCAATATCGCACATGGCTGCAATAGTGTGCGGGCAACAAAAGCAGCCTTGAAAATGGCGGATTATGTTGTGACAGAAGCTGGTTTTGGCGCAGATCTTGGCGCGGAGAAATTTTTTGATATCAAATGTCGTCAGGCAGGGCTTTCGCCGGATGCAGTTGTCTTAGTGGCGACGATACGGGCGCTCAAATACAATGGCGGCGTGGCAAAGGGCGACTTGAATGCGGAAAATCTGGAAGCGCTTGAAAAAGGTATCGTGAATCTGGAGAAGCATATTGAAAATATACAAAAATACAATGTGCCTGTGGTTGTCACACTAAATGCATTTATATCTGACACACAGGCAGAAATTGAATTTGTAAAAAAATTCTGTGAGGAGAGAAATTGTGATTTCGCGCTCTCAGAAGTGTGGGAAAAAGGAGGAGAGGGCGGTATAGAGCTTGCAAATGCAGTTCTGAACACGCTGGAGACAAAAGAGAGTCACTTTGCTCCTCTCTATGAAGATACTATGCCAATTGCTGAGAAAATCAACTGTGTGGCGAAGGAGATTTATGGAGCAGCAGAGGTGGTGTTTGCATCTGCTGCCTTAAAACAGATCGAGAAATTAGAGGCACTTGGCTTTGGGGCATTGCCGGTATGTATGGCAAAAACACAGTATTCGCTTTCGGATGATCCCTCGTTATTGGGAAAACCGGAAGGTTTTCGTATGAATATCAGGGAAGTGTATGTATCTGCAGGCGCCTGCTTTGTGGTAGTATTGACCGGCGCAATCATGACTATGCCCGGACTTCCCAAGAATCCAGCAGCGTATAACATTGATGTTACGGATCAGGGTGTGATAACGGGATTGTTTTAAGGAAGGGTCGTAACCTAGTGAGGAGTCTGTAAAGCATGAAGTGTCCAAATTGTGGAACGGAGTTGGAAGAGGAGAAACTGCTTTGCGAAAACTGCGGCTATGAGGTTAGAATCGTCCCGGAATTCGATATAGAGCTTGAAGATACCTTAAAAGAATCCATCAGTGTTATGATGGAAGATATAGCTGAGGAGGAGTTTCAAAGTGTTCAGGACGACTTTGAAGAGGATATCAAGGAATCCATTAGTGACTATTTCCCAGACAGACCTGTTCGGTCGCACACAAAGAAAAAAATAATGATCGCACTGGCAGTTCTTTTGGTCGTGTCAGGCATTGCTGCACTATCAATTCATCTGGTAGATGATTACAGGTACAACTCTTTTGAATACCAGTACCAGAAGGC
>CAMWJQ010000249.1 GCA_947174615.1 uncultured Lachnospiraceae bacterium | reverse complement strand
GCTTTTAGCATTTTGGCGCATGATTCCCACTACTTTGGCGTGGGTGTGAAAAGTAACAATTAATATATCGTGAGTCTGCTATTTTTTCTGCTTGCATTTTAGATAAAATGTGCTATAATTTAATCTATGGGGATATAGCTCAGCTGGGAGAGCGATACGTTCGCAACGTATAGGTCACGAGTTCGAGTCTCGCTATCTCCATTCTTTTTACAATTTAAGCGATAGGGTATATTTGGTATTTTGGAAGCATAGCTCAGCCGGGATGAGCGTTCGCCTCACACGCGAGAGGTCAGGGGTTCGAGCCCCCTTGCTTCCATTTTTTTATTGCTGCATGTTATTTTCCGCGAAAATACTTGACAGTAATAATGTGATCCGATATAATGAACATTGTTCATATTGGGGTGGTTGGATGAATACAATCGTAACATCAAAAGAGGGTGTATTGAAAACCAGCCGGAAACGGATTTAACAGGACCCTTTATTAAAATTCCACTGGATAGTGGCATTTTTTATCCCATATATTGAACAATGTTCATTAAAGGAGAATAAAGTATGCAAGCAATCGTTGAAACCCTGTTTGATGCTGTCTATCTGATTTCTGTCATTACTATTGGGATTTTGATGATCCGTGGCAGCAGAGGAAACTGCCAATTCCGTCTGTTCGGATGGATGGCAGTCGTATTGGGAGCAGGCGACTCGTTCCATCTGGTTCCCAGAGCCCTTGCCCTGTGTACTACTGGTCTGGAGAATTACACGGCAGCTTTGGGTATTGGGAAGTGGATCACCTCGATCACGATGACGATTTTCTATGTGCTGCTCTATTATGTCTGGCGGCAGCGTTATCAGATCAACGGTCAGGGAGGTCTTACCGCATCCGTGTACGGTTTGGCTGGTGTGCGGATTGCGCTGTGCATGATGCCCCAGAACCAGTGGATCAGTGCCGAGGCGCCCCTCTCATGGGGGATCTACCGCAATATTCCCTTCGCGCTGTTGGGACTTTTGGTGATTGTGCTGTTCTATCGCGGCGCAAAGGTCCACGGAGATAAGGCGTTTTGCTGGATGTGGCTGACTATCGTACTGAGTTTTGGCTTTTATATCCCGGTAGTGCTGTGGGCGGACGCCATACCTATGATCGGAATGCTGATGATTCCCAAGACATGCGCCTATGTGTGGACGGTGCTTATTGGATATTTTGCTATGAAACAGGAATGCAGGTAACCATGAAACACTACATGAATTCGGCTCAGCTGTATGCCATTTTTCGATGGCAAAAACACACGCTCCGTTGTCCATACTCATTATTTTAATTGGGGAAGTATTTTATGTGTAGCAGATATTATTTTGACAATGATACAATGAATGACATCCTGAATATTGTGAAGGAAACAGATGCCAGCCTGCGGGGAATGCAGGCAGACAGAGACATATATCCGACAGATGATGCCGCTGTGATCATAAGGAATGCTGCAGGCGGCATAAAACTATCAAAGGTAAAATGGGGATATCCCGGAATAAACGGCTCTGGCATCATCATCAATGCCAGGGCGGAATCTGCGCTGGATAAGAAGATGTTTGAGGGCGGCATCAGGCGTCGCAGGGCAGTAATTCCTGCCGAATATTTTTATGCGTGGAGCCGCAACAAAGAAAAAAATACATTCCGCAGAAAAGACAGGGATACTGTCTATATGGCGGGGTTTTATGATCTCACAGATGCCGGGGAACGCTTTATCATCCTAACAACACAGGCAAATGCGTCCATGATAAAGATACATGACCGTATGCCGCTTATACTGGAAAAAGGACAGATAAAAGACTGGGTGCTTGATGACACGGCAGTGGATCATTTCTTAAGACAGACGCCGGTACTGCTTGACAGGGAAACGGAGTACGAACAGCAGACGCTGTTTGATCTGACTTAGAAAACAGTTCCTTAAGGAATGAAACAGTTCCTAAGGAATGAAACAGTTCCTTAAGGAATGAAACAGTTCCTAAGGAATGAAACAGTTCCTTAGGAACTGTAGAAAGTACGCGAAGCAGCGGAAAACAAAGGTGAAATTATGAATATACAGATATTTGGGACAAATAAGTGTTTTGACACAAAAAAGGTCATGAGGTATTTTAAGGAGCGGGCGTTAAGTACCAGTTTATTGACATGAAGGAAAGGGAATGAGTAAAGGAGATAGATGTTTATCAATATGCAAGGACCTCCGTCGATGGCTTACGACCATATGCGGAGGTCTGTCATTTTTATAAGCAGGTCGGGCGGTCTGATGGTGGAAATCATTTGGAAATTGTATTGATTATTAAGTTGTACTTGACAGTTATATATTTTGATTGTAAACTAATTGTAAAAATAAGGTTAACAATCAATGCATCAAACGAAGATGGAGGACAAACCAATGAACACAAAGACAAAAGAACTCACGTTAATCGGACTGATGGCTGCCATTACCTGTATTGCGGGTCCATTATCACTGCCGCTGCCATTCAGCCCTGTACCAATCTCATTGACCAATCTGGCAATTTATTTTTCCGTCTATATTCTGGGAATGAAACGGGGAACGATCAGTTATCTTGTGTATTTGCTGCTGGGACTTGTAGGACTTCCGGTCTTTTCAGCGTTTACAAGCGGACCTGCAAAGCTCTTTGGACCGACAGGCGGGTATCTGATCGGTTTTATCTTTATGGCGCTCATCTGTGGTTATTGTGTGGATCGATGGAACGGGCGGTTTGTGGCGAGCTTTCTTGGCATGGCAGCAGGGACAGCAGTGTGTTATCTCTTTGGCACGTTATGGCTTGCGTATCAGATGACGCTGAATGCCGGGCAGTCGCCGCTAAGCTTTGTACAGGCGCTTCCGGCAGCATTTGCTGCCGGTGTGCTGCCATTTATCATAGGAGATCTAGCGAAGATGGTGCTTACGCTGCTGGTCGGTTCCCAAGTGCGGGTGCGTGTAACAAAAGCAGCACTGAATTAGATTGTTTTTTGCTTGATACAGCCCCAAGTTCAGTGTATACTAAAATCAAGTATATAAATAGGAATGGGGCTGTCTATGAAGAAGAGGACAACGGATGCCGCATCGGCATCTGATCAGGATAAAAAGGGTGAAAAGCGCATAAAGGCGATGAAAGCGGCAAGTACAACAAGGGAGATTCGATGGGATAAGCTCGATAACACTGCCCATCTGTTTCCGGTGATTGCCGGCGAGAGCATGAGCAATGTATACCGCATCAGTGTGACGCTGACAGAGCTTGTCGATGCCGTGCTGCTGCAGCAGGCGTTAGAAATCGTGCTGCCCAAATTTGATGGGTTTAATCTCCGGCTCAGGCAGGGAGTATTCTGGTATTATTTTGAGGAAAACGGTAAGCCTGCGCCCAAGGTGCGGGAGGAGGCGTCATTTCCCTGCAGGTATATCCATCCGAATCGGAATAACAGCTATCTGTTTCGGGTGACGTATTATAGGTATCGTATTAATCTGGAGGTATTCCATGTGCTGACAGACGGTATGGGCGGCATTAATTTCCTAAAAGAGCTGACCTATCAGTATCTGAGACTGGTACACCCAGAGCTCAAGGG
This sequence comes from uncultured Lachnospiraceae bacterium, assembly GCA_947174615.1. Classification (GTDB taxonomy): domain Bacteria; phylum Bacillota; class Clostridia; order Lachnospirales; family Lachnospiraceae; genus COE1. The sequence goes on along the minus strand of CAMWJQ010000249.1, from coordinate 2,680 downwards.
AGATAAGGGGGATCTGCTTGCCAGCACCACCTCTTTAAACAGGGAGGACAGTTTTTTAAAAAATTACCGCAGAAGCTCCGAGAAAGGGTATCAGACCAAGAAGGCATACCTAGTGAAGGGAGAGCGCCTAAGCCCTGGTGAATTTGGCATTATGCATGGATATATGCAGACGCCAGAGCTCAAGGCGGTGTGTCACCAGTATGGTGCGAGTATCAATGAATATCTGGTGACGGTCTTTGTGTGGAGTGTATACAGGGAATGTATGCATGGGATGCCGTCTGACAAGCCCGTCAGAGTGGCAGTGCCAGTCAACCTCCGGCCATATTTTAACTCGATTACGACAAAGAACTTTTTTGCGATGGTATCGGCAGAATTTCATCCAGTCAAGGAGGAATACACCTTTGAGGAAGTGCTGGAAATCGTGAAGGACAGTCTCAAGCAGCAGATCAACAAGGAGAACCTAGAGCGGCTGTTTTCTTACAATGTATCCAATGAAAAAATACTGGCGGCGAGGGCAGCGCCGTTGTTTTTCAAAAATATTGCAATGCGTGTCGTCTATACGCAATCCGCGCTTGCGAATACTTCGACAATTACTAATATTGGCAACATTACCGTCGATGACACCTATAAGTCCTATGTGGAGATGTTTCATTCCTGTCTTGCGATGTCCAAGGGACAACATATTAAGGGAAATATATGTTCATATGGGAGCACACTGGTGTTCAGCTTTAGCTATGACCTTGCCGACCCATCCATACAACGAGGATTTTTTAGAAAAATTGCTGCGGATGGCGTCCATGTGGAGATTGAAAGTAACGGGGTGAATTATGAGTAGATGCAGACAATGTAATATAGAGGTGCTTGATGAGACACAGCGCTGTCCGCTGTGCGGTACAGTTCTGGAACCGACGGTAGAAGTGGAGAATATGTACCCGGATATTCGTTTAAAGTCTCGAAAACTGGTATTTATATCGCGGCTGTATCTGTTTGTGTCCATTGTGACTGAGATTGTTCTGGTAAACGTCTGTATGCTGTCCGAAGTGCAGTCGTTGGTGTATATCATAAGCGGTCTGGTGCTGTTGTTTGGCTATATTGTGATTCGCTATGCGATCTTAGGCACGAGCGGTTATATTGCAAAGACCATTGTGCTCACTGTTATTGCGGTCATTATGCTGGTGGCAATCGATTTTTCGGTGGGTTATAACGGATGGTCGGTCAACTATGCATTTCCGTCAGGAATTTTACTGATTGATGCGGGAACACTGATATTGATGGCAGTGAACCGCAAGAACTGGCAGAGTTATCTGATGCTTCAGATTTTTATGGTTCTGTGCAGTATCGTGGCGATGATCTTGAATCTGGTGCACATTGTCACAGACCCGATTGTCTCGATTGTAGCAATGAATATCTCTGTAATATTGCTGCTCGGAACGGTGATTATAGGCGGCAGAAGGGCACGCGTGGAACTAAAAAGACGTTTTCATATATAATATTTATAGTTAAGAAGGAATAAAACTGGCTGGGCAGTATACAGCACTCAGCCAGTTTTATGGATTTAACAGCGTTATAGAAGATGGATCCCATGATCGGTGCATGTTTTTGCGATCTCCTCCGGCCACAGAGAGGACTGCACTTCGCCAATATGGGCTTTTCTAAGGAAAAACATACAGATGCGGGACTGTCCGATACCGCCGCCGATAGTGAACGGGAGTTCTTCGTTGATGACTGCTTTCTGATAAGGAAGCTCGGCACGCTCAGGACAGCCGGCTTTCTCAAGCTGTGAGAGCAGGGAAGCTTTATCGACGCGGATACCCATGCTGGAGAGTTCAAGGGCGATGTCAAGAACAGGATAGTACACAATGATATCTGCGTTCAGCGCCCAGTCGTCATAATCCGGTGCACGGCCATCATGGGGTTTGCCGTTCTCCATTTTGTCGCCGATCTGCATGATGCAGGCAGCGCCTTTTGCCTTCGCTATGTAGTATTCCCGCTCTTTTGGCGTGTTGTCGGGGAAAATCTCAGCCAACTCCTCCGTGGTGACAAAATAGATGTCATCTGGAAGGATTTCATCAATATAATCATACTGTATCGCCATATATTTTTCCGTATTTTGCAAACATTTATAAACGTTTCGTACTACATCTTTGAGTGTGCCGATCGTTCTCTCTTCTCGGGTGATGATCTTTTCCCAATCCCACTGATCTACAAAGATGGAATGAATATTGTCAGTATCCTCGTCACGGCGGATGGCGTTCATGTCGGTGTAGATACCTTCGCCGATCGAAAAGCCGTATTTTTTGAGGGCATATCGTTTCCACTTGGCAAGGGATTGTACAACCTCTGCGATGCGTCCGTTCTGTTCTTTGATGTCAAAGCTGACAGGGCGTTCTATCCCGTTTAAGTTATCGTTGAGTCCTGACAGAGGGTCCACGAAGAGCGGTGCGGATACACGCGTGAGGTTCAGCCGCTTTGACAATTGATTCTGAAAAAAATCCTTTACGGTTTTGATGGCAATCTGCGTATCATGCAGATTCAGCGCCGAATGGTAATTCTTAGGAATGGTAAGATTTTCCATTGCTGGTTTTCCTCCTTCTATTCTTCATTACTTGTTTTTCATGTGTAGTACCATCGCGCCAGCCGCAGCCGCGAAGCGGCATATTTCCTTATGCGGCTGTGTGCA
>CAMWJQ010000248.1 GCA_947174615.1 uncultured Lachnospiraceae bacterium | reverse complement strand
ATAATAAATAGTGAAAGGAGACTTTATGAACGTTTTAGCAACCAATGATAATGTAAAAATAAGAGTCTTAAATAATACTTCTGACTCTTTCAGAATACTTCTCTATCAGGCAGATATTGATATTACAGCCAGAAGTTATCTCGTTGGCGCCTGGAAACAAACCATGCTTGCCAGCGGAGGTTCTTTGACTGCTAATATGACCATTGATACGGAAGTGGGCGCCGCAGAAGAAGGCGCAGAACTCAATGTATCAACCAAGCTGCTCTCTGCACCTCGGGGAAGCAAATTCAAAATTTTTACGAATGAAAAAGGCGCATTGGATATTGAAATGACTCACGAAAAAAATCCTGACGGAACAATCTCGCTCGAAAATGATTGCAGCAATCAGAAGTGGATCAAAGTATACAAGGATGGATCGCCAATTCTTTCAGCAGAAATCCGTCCCGATTTCAATGAGAGCATCAAAATCAAGCCTAAGATCACGCTTGCTCTGGGGCAGAACGAAATTACCACAGCTTTTTTTGATGCTGCGCAGTTATCCAATAAGTATGAAGCAGATTTATCCAATCAAAGCTATCTCACCTATACGCTTACTGAAAATATAGGTACTGGAAAGATTATTGTAGACATGAGCTATGATTCTTTTTAATTAACATATTTATTATTATATTCTGTAAGTCTGATGAAAAACTGGGAATACCGATAAACTTCCCAGTTTTTCTAGTACAACGTATTCTTAGTCCCCATCTTCTGCCCTGACAATCCATTCAAGTTTCTGTACATAGATGCGGTACTCTGTAATGCCCATCTCTGTTAACTGCTTTTCTATCTCCTTATAATAGAAGCTGCAGATAATAAGATGGCGCTTTTCCTTTGGGATTTCAAGAATTTTCTCAGGTTCTCTGATTTCTATGCCCATCCTTGAACGTCCCCACTTATTCTCATCATTATCCACTAAAAATACAGGACGATACCTGCTGCCCCACTTTTTCATGTAGTCCTCAAACATCATACCAGAACCAAAGAGGATGATCTTCTTTCCTCTGCTGCCCTCAAACATGCCTGTTAATTTCTGTAAATACTCCCTATAAGAATGATCCGGGTCGTAGATGCCTGTATAAATCAATTCTAAAAAAAATATATTACCAATAGTTAGAAAACTGCTAAGTATCAAGATACACTTCCGGCTCATTCAGGATGAGATCTGTGATTCCCTGTGCCTCGAGCAGTGCTAAATCAAGTCTTGTTCCTGTCGGCTTCTCTGGATAGAGATGTCCGCTCATCCACGCCCTCACGGTGTATCCGCGGAATACTTCTGCCGAAAGGTCTATCCCCCGCCAGAACGGATGCAGTCGTAGATTATAGAAATCTGCGATAAAATTCTATTATAAATATAAATGGTCAAAAATCGTACAGGTACATAAAAACTTCCAGAATAAGACAATTATAGGTCTTATTCTGGAAGTTTTTTCATACTTATACAACGATTCTAATTGTTTCCTGTCCTCTAAGGAACTGTTCAGAAATTACTTGTGACAAATACGCCGTATACATCCAGCAACAAATTACTTTCATCATTTACTCTCTTTATTCTTCTTCGCCTTCTTCGCCTTGCTGAGATCATACTTCATCTCATACGCCTCATAAATCTCGCGGTACATCACATTGTTCATCTCGCGGATGCTCTTCTGATATTCATGGGTATCAAAATCCTCCGCCTCGGATTCGAGCAGTGCGACTGCGACATTGGAACAGTGGGCGCCGATCCGCTCAAAATCCGTCAGAATATTATTGAATGCAAAGCCCTGTTTTAACTCGCACTTGCCATTCCGAAGTCTTGTGATATGCCTGGATTTCAGCTCATTGCAGAGCACATTGATCAGCTCGCGCAGCGGTTCCACATGGATTGCCAGATCCACATCATCCTCCGAAAAGGCATTGACCGTGATCTCAAGGATCTCTCTCACCGCGCCCCCAAGTACAGACAGCTCATAAGTCGCCTCATCTGAAAAGGAAATCTTCTTTTCATAGAGCTCATTTGCTGACTTTGACAGGTTCACCGCATGGTCGCCAAGGCGTTCAAAGTCGCTGATCGTATGCAGAAAAATAGACACCTGTCTCGACTGGCTCTCCGTCATGTCGCGCCCTGTCAGCTGCATCAGATATGTGCCCAGCTTATCCTCATACTTGTCAATCAGATTCTCCTTCTCCTGAACCTTGTTGTAGCGGTCCTCCGTATAATTGTCAAAAAGCCCCATCGCGCGTCCAATATTCTTCCTTGACTTCCTTGCCATGCCGTTGATGGCAGTATGGCTCTGTCTGATGGCAAGCGCCGGATACTTCAGGAAACGTTCCTCTAACAGATCGAAATCCGCCTGCTCCTCCTTGTCCTCCTCGGTATCTTTCACCAGTGTAAACACCAATTTTTCTATCCATTTGATAAATGGAAACAGAATCACCACTGTTGCCACCCTGAACACCGTGTTGAGAATCGCGATCGCGATCGGGCTCATTGTCATGTCCATAAAATCAAAGTGGACAATGGCGTGGACAGAATAGAATATCACTGCCCAGAAAATCATGCCGAACAAGTCATTCATCAGATAAATCAGCGCAGTTCTCTTACCGTTCTTGTTTGTGCCGATAGAGGACAGCAGCACCGGACAGGCAGCGCCGACACCAATACCGAGCGTAATCGGAAATGCCGATGCAAACGTGATGGCTCCAGTCACAGACAGCGCCTGCAGAATACCGATAGAAGCCGACGCACTTTGCAGCACTGCCGTGAAGGCGATACCGACCAAGATTCCCATAAACGGATTCGAAAACATGGTCAGTGTGTTGACAAAGTGCGGGTTTTCCCTTAATGGAGAGACTGCGCCGCTCATACTCTGCATACCAAACATCAGTATGGAAAATCCAAGCATAATATCGCCGACATTCTTGTAGGTACTCTTCTTGGAAATCATCTTAAACAAAATACCAATGATTGAAACCACCGCTGAGATTGTCGTGGTAGACAAAAGCTGTGCGATGCCGCCCGACCCCTCGATATAGGACAGGCACAAAACCCAGCCGGTGATACTCGTACCAATGTTTGCCCCCATAATGATACCAATCGCCTGCGCGACCTTCATCATACCAGAGTTTACAAAGCCGACAACCATGACCGTCGTGGCGGAGGAAGACTGTATGATCGCCGTCACTGCCGTACCCAGCAAAACCCCTTTAATTGGTGTATTGGTGAGTTTGTACAAGATCAGTTCCAGTTTTTCTCCTGCTGCCTTTTTGAGTCCATCTCCCATGAGAGACATGCCAAACAGAAAGAGTGCCACGCCGCTAAGTAACGATAAAATTGATGTTATCCCCATGTCAATATTCATCCTTCGTAATCGTTCTATATAATCGTTCTATATTGGAACAGTTACTTTCCTTCTCTTATAAAATTTATGATGCTGCTTTGTCTTAATCATAGCAGATTCTGTAAAAAGTGTAAAGCCCGATTAAATCCGCTGTCCGTCCAGATAATTGACAAACTGTTGTGCGGTGCGTCCCGAAATCCCTCCATGACTCAGCTCCCACTTGTTTGCCTCGGCTTTCAGCTCCTCGTCAGACATCGCAATCCCCTGTCTGTGTGCAAGCTCAAGCACAATCTGAAAATACTCCTTCTGAGAAGGCTTTGAATAGTTGATTGTCACGCCGAAACGGTTTACCAGCGACAACTTCTCCTCCATTGTATCCGAGCGGTGCATGCCATTGTCAACCTCAACATCACTCCTGTCACTCCATGTCTCCTTGATCAGATGCCTGCGGTTGGAAGTCGCATAGATTAAAATATTGTCAGGCTTTGTCTCCACGCCGCCCTCAATAACTGCTTTGAGAAATTTATACTCCACCTCAAACTCCTCAAAAGACAAATCGTCCATATAGATTACAAACTTATAATTCCTGTTTTTGATCTGCGCGATGACGTTGGACAAATCCTTGAACTGATGTTTGTAAATCTCAATCATGCGCAGCCCCTGCGGATAAAAGGCATTCACAATCGCCTTGATACTGGTGGATTTGCCTGTACCGCTGTCACCGAACAGCAATACATTGTTGGCTTTCCTGCCCTCCACAAACGCCCTTGTATTATCGACAAGCTTCTTCTTTTGCAGCTCATAGCCGACAAGATCATCGAGCATCACCTTGTCCATGTTGTTGATCGGCAGAAATTCGACTGTGCCCTGTGCCTGCTCACGGATGCGGAATGCCTTGTTCAGACCAAACATTCCGACGCCATACTCTCTGTAAAATGCCGTCACGCAGTCAAAAAATGCATGTTCATCCGCCGCCTGTTCAAGCTGTGCACTCAGCGCAATAATCTTTTCGCTGACATTCTTATTATACATCAGCTCCTTTTTGCCAATCGCCCTGTAATCTGACAATTGCGAGAAACAGTCAATTCCTAAATTCTTCTCAATCCCAGAAAAGTCAAAGTCAAACAAGTTTTTGAACACCCTGAAATCATTCTTTGCGAAATGATTGACACTGCCGTCATTTGCACCCACTTTTTCACAGGTAAGACTAAACGGATTCTCATTCGTCACCATAAAAAAAGTAAGATAATTATGCCATAGATTATGGTTAAACCCATAATCCGTAGCGACGATCAACAGCCGCTTCAACTGGGTGTAAATATCTTTGATGAGCTCTGGTTTGGTGCTGGACTTCTCATCAAAGCGGCGGAAAATCTCCCCGAACTGGTACAGGATACATTCCCTGTCCAATTCTCCATACATGATTAATTTTGCAATCTCGCGGTACATAATTGATGGTCCTCCCACTATCGTTTTTCTTAGAAATTGTTAACAAATTACTTGTGATCGATGCACTGACCCAGCTTCTTGTTGTATGGCTGCTCACAGCCTCACGCCATTTCCATGCCCAAAGAAGTCCGTGACCTCCTCGAGAGACACGCCGTCCTCCCACTCTCCGCAGTAGCGCAGATATTCCGCCTCCGTACTCAGGAAGTTTTCTGCGTTTGGCGGCAGGATAATAGGCTCGATTGTGTTGTCCATATAATTACAGACATAGATCACTTTCGCACAGTTCAGAAAAACCCAATCAAACTTTTGTTTGAAATCTTTTTGCCGCCGCCCCATTGCTTTGAATAAGCACTCCGCATCAATACTGCATTCATCCATCGGATGCAAAAACAGATAAAGCCCGTTGTATCGTTTCTGCTGATAGCTCGTATTCAGTTTTTCGAGTTTTTTGCCAAATCGGTACTCCGCTTTATACAGATAGTCCTGATGTTCCAAATCATCCGGCAGGACTGCCCAGAATCTTCCATTATAAAAATTCAGCCGTTCCCCATAGCGCTCGAGCGCGGCAGGCGGCAGCTCCTCCCTGCGGCAGCCCAGATACTGATCGATAAAATTCTTGGTCTGCCCGTCATCTGGCAGCAGCGCCTGACTGACTTCCAATCCCAGATGCATCGTCTCATTAATCCAATCCGGTGATTCACTTTTTACAAAAGATGGCTGGTATTCCTGCCAAAGATACTTTAAGGAAACCACCGCGTAAATTTCATTTAGCAGTTTTTCATATGCCATACTTGACGTTCAACCCTCCTTCATGCTTTGATCAGATCTCTGACCACCTCACCCGCTATGATCAGCCCTGCCGCCGACGGAACGAATGCATTGCTCCCTGGTATCCGTTTTGGGGACAGTTCTTTTGCCGCCTCCGCATTGTCACAGCGCATCATCGGAACCTCCTCTGAGTATACCACTTTCAAATGTTCAACTCCCCGTTTTTTCAGTTCACGGCGCATCACTTTGGCAAGCGGGCAGACCTTTGTCTGAGATAAATCCGCCACCCGAAATGCGGACGGGTCCATCTTGTTGCCCGCTCCCATGGAGCTGATAATGGGTGTGTGCGTTTGTTCGGATTCCATAACCAACTGGATTTTTCCCGTCACAGTATCAATGGCATCCACCACATAATCATATGCTGAAAAGTCAAAATCCGATGCTGTTTCCGGCAGAAAAAAAGTCTTGTAGGTATTGACAACTGCCTCCGGATTGATATCCAAAATCCGTTCTTTGGCAGCATCCACTTTGTATTGCCCAATCGTGCTGTGCGTGGCAATAATCTGACGGTTTAAATTTGACAGACATACTCTGTCGTTGTCAATCAAATCCAGCGAACCGACGCCGCTGCGCGCGAGCGACTCCCCCACATAGCCCCCTACGCCGCCAATTCCAAACACGGCAA
>CAMWJQ010000247.1 GCA_947174615.1 uncultured Lachnospiraceae bacterium | reverse complement strand
ATATAGGTTCGTGGATAGGAGAAAAAGAATGGTACTTCTTATCATTAGTATGCTTGCTGCGGCACTTCTGGCGGTAGGCATTATAGACGGAAACCGTTTTGTGACCGTGCAGAAGGAATTTGTACTGTCTGGATTGTCGAAGGAGTGCAGGTTTGTGTTGCTTTCAGATTTGCACAATAATGTGTATGGAACGAAAAATGACAAGGTGATAGAAGCCATTCACAGAATCAATCCTGATTTTATTGTGCTGGCAGGAGATCTAGTCACATCGCAGGTCAAAGAAGATATGACGCCGGGAATTGAGCTGGTCAGGGCACTTGGTCAGGACTACAGAATTTATTATGGGCTGGGCAATCACGAGTCCAAGATGAGGCAGAAACCAGATCAGTTTGGCGATAAATATGACAGATTGATCCGCGCAGTGTCAGGAAAGAATGTGTCAATATTAAGAAATGAGGCGGCGTATCTTCCGGATTACAATCTCAAAATAACAGGGCTTGATTTGGATTTAAATTATTTTGCACATTTCAAAGTTCGGAAAATGAAATCAGGCTATCTACAGGAGACGCTGCCTAGATGTGAGAAGGATAAATGTAATCTTTTGATTGCACACAACCCAGATTATTTTGAGGAATATGCACAGTGGGGGGCGGATCTGGTGCTTTCAGGGCATGTGCACGGCGGTATTATGCGCCTGCCGCTTCTGGGCGGTGTCATAGCGCCATCGTATAAGATTTTTCCTAAGTATGACGGAGGTGTCTTTCAAATAGGCAACGCTGTAATGCTGCTCGGCAGGGGAATGGGATCTCACACAATTCCTTTACGGTTTTTTAATCCGGCGGAATTGTATGATGTGCAGTTGAAAATCAAAAAATAGCTTGAACTTTCCCTCAAATCTATGTAAAATAAAAAGGATATTTATACATGGATTTGGGGGTTTTTATATGGGTTTGTCCGTAACACTCGAAGTATTTGAGGGACCGTTGGATTTGCTGCTCTATCTCATAGAAAAAAACAAGATTGATATTTATGACATTCCGATTGTTGTTATAACTGAACAATATCTTGATTATATCAAGAAAATGCAGACAGAGGATATGAACGTTATGAGTGAATTTCTGGTGATGGCAGCGACGCTTCTGGATATCAAGTGCAGGATGCTTCTTCCAAAAGAAGTCAATGAAGAAGGTGAAGAGGAGGACCCCAGAGCGGAGCTCGTGCAGAAGCTGCTGGAATACAAGATGTACAAGTATATGGCTTATGAACTGAGGGACAAGCAGGTGGACGCGGCAAAGAGCTGGTATAAGAAGCCGATGCTGCCAAAGGAAGTGGCAGATTATCAGTACCCTATAGATTATGATGAGCTTCTGGGAGATCTTAGTCTTGCCAAACTTCATGAGATTTTTAAGGCTGTGATGCGGCGTCAGGAGGAGAAGATCGACCCAATCAGAAGCCGTTTTGGCAAGATTGAAAAGGATGAGATCAATCTGGAGGAAAAGCAGATTTACATAGAGGAGTATGTGAAGAATCATAAACGGTTCAGCTTTCGAAATCTTTTGGAAAGACAGGGCAGCAAGATGGAGGTCATTGTGACCTTTATGGCGGTGCTTGAGATGATGAAGCAGGGGATTATCTCCATAGAACAAGAGGATACGTTTGCGGACATTGTCATCACATCAAGCTATGCTGCGTAATAGATTTTATGATAGGTGTATTGGAGTATGAATGAAGAGAAGATAATGGCAGTGATTGAAGCAGTGCTTTTTGCGATGGGGGATTCTGTGGAGCTGTCCAAGCTGCATCACGTGCTGGAAATACCAGAAGCAGATTTACGCGGGATAATTCAAAGAATGAATGAAACTTACAAAAGACAAGACCGGGGGATCTGCATCATGGAGCTGGAGAATGCAGTTCAATTGTGTACGAAGCCAGAATTGTATGAGTATCTGATCAAGGTGGCAAAGGCGCCCAAAAAGTATGTGCTTTCAGATACATTGTTGGAAACCTTATCTATTGTTGCGTACAAGCAGCCAGTAACAAAACTTGAGGTTGAGAAAATACGAGGGGTGAGCAGTGACCATGCGGTGAACAAGCTGTTAGAGTTTCAATTGATTCAGGAGCTGGGACGGCTTGACGCGCCGGGGCGCCCGTTGCTGTTTGGCACGACAGAGGAGTTCCTTAGAACATTTGGTGTGAAGTCATTGGGGGATCTGCCAATCTTGAATCAAGATCAGGTGGAGGACTTTAGAAAGCAGGCAGAAGAGGAAGCCGGAGTGAAGGTGGAGGTTTGACAGTGTTGAAAGATAATGAGAAGGATGAAGATTGGCGTAGCGTGCTAAGAGGACAGGGCGTCAATGTAGACAAGGCGCTTGAGCGCATGAAAGGCAATGAGGTGACGTATCGTGATTTTCTGATTGAGTTTTTTGCCGATCCGGATTTTGAGTCTTTGGAAGAGGCAGTCAAGGCGGGGGATGCTCAGGCTGCTTTTGACTGTGCACATGGCTTAAAGGGGATGGCAGCAAACTTAGGGCTTGTTGAGATCTGTCATAGACTCAGTGTGTTGGTTGAAATCTTGCGGAAAGCGCAGATTGAGGGAGCGGCAGAGGCATTTGGAGAAGTGATGTCGGCATGCGGTAATGTAACCCGTCTGCTGTATAAATAAATTCAGCAAAGAAAAAAGGCAAGTCATGAAAAACAGGGATAATTTGCAGTGGTCGAAACATATATTTTTATGGAACCTTTTATAAAAGGAAAAAAGTATATGAAAAGAGAACCGAGACATAAAAGGGTTATCCTTACAGCAATTATTTTGACAATTGTAATCGTATTCCGGCAGCCGGTCTGTGTGACGGCAGAGGAGGCATCGCTCAGGCTCTATGCCAAGGCAGCCGTCTTGATGGATGCAGATTCCGGGCGGGTACTGTATGATCGCTGCGGTGATGAGCAGCTTGCTATGGCGAGTACCACCAAAATTATGACGCTCATTGTCACGCTTGAAAATTCGAATCTGGAGGATACAGTGAATGTGACCTCTTACGCCGCATCCATGCCGACGGTGCACTTGGGCATCAGAAATGGAGAGCAGTACCGATTGAGAGATCTGACGCTTTCTCTGATGCTGGAATCTCATAATGACTCTGCGGTGGCGATTGCAGAACATGTGGGCGGCAGCGTGGAGCAGTTTGCTGTGCTCATGAATCAAAAGGCGCAGGAGATTGGCTGCAAAAATACATATTATATCACGCCAAACGGTCTCGATGCTGTACAGGGAGATAAATTTCATTCAACGACAGCGCGGGATCTGGCGTTAGTCATGTCTTATTGTATTACAAAGTCACCACAGAAGGACACGTTTCTGGAAATCACAAGAACTTCAAACCATACATTTACAGATTTGTCAGGCAGAAGAAGCTTCTCCTGCGTCAATCACAATGCATTTCTGAGCATGATGCCGGGTGCACTGTCGGGTAAGACAGGATTTACTGCCAAGGCAGGCTATTGTTATGTGGGCGCTCTGCAGCGGGATGGGAAAACTTTTGTCGTTGCTCTTTTAGCGTGCGGTTGGCCAAATCACAAGACATATAAATGGAGTGACACGAGAATGCTGATGGAATATGGGCTTTCAAAGTATCAGTACCGTCGGTTTGATGAAGTAGAACTTCCTGCCGAGGCGATGGAAGACATCATTGTAAGCAATGGTCAGGGCGGCAAAATTGGTGAAAAGCTGCAGCTGCCTGTAGAGATGGTGGAGGAAGATGCTGGAAAAGAAGGACTTCTCATGCGGGAGGACGAGAAGGTGACAATCACCTTGCAGAAGGTAAAAGCACTGACAGCGCCCGTCGTGAAAGGTCAGGAAATAGGGCATATCAGTTATTCAGTCGGCAATCAGGAGTGGAAGCGTATCCGTCTTGTAACGACTGGAGAAATCGAGGCAGTAGATCTGGAATGGTGCCTTCGCAAAGTGGTTGGAAAGTGGATGTTTGAAAAAAAATCAGAAAATAATTGAAATTGTAGATGAAATGCTTTATAATATACTTCGTAAATTCATTATGTAAATTTCGAGGATGCAGAAGTCTGTCATTATGAAACAGTAGGTAGTGTGAAAAATAAATTTTTCACACGGTAAATTTGTGCTTGCGCCCAAATTCGCAGGCATTGGCAAGAATGGGGGATATTATGAAGCTACATGACGATTATTATGAGGAGGAGCGCAGCTCAGGTTCCAAAATGATATATATTTATATGCTGTTAATTATGTCGGCTGTCATACTGGGGGTGACGGCGTTGGTTTTCTGGTCAAACCAGTCAAAATCAAAATCAAATGGAAGCGGTTATGCGGCAGCAGTCGCGCAGAGGGAGGCAAAGGCAGCAGAGACAAGTAAAAAGATGGAGGCAAATGCTTCAGAGAGTGTGATTTCAGAGAGTAAACTCACTTCAAACGATCTTGATATCTGGTCCCTTCCAGATACCGGAAGAGAAAAAAAATCTTCCACATCCAATAAAAACAATGGTACAGTGACAAACCAGACGACAGGAGAGACAGTGGTTGATGGTTCGGCAGCCGCTTCAGACGGCACAAGCAAGTCCAAGACTGCAGACGAGATATCTAATGGAAAAACATCGGTGTATGATATGACCAACAAGGAAAATATAGACGGAGAAAAAAATGGGGATCAAAAAAACGATCGTGAGAAAGAAGACGACAAGGAAAAGGATGATAAGGACGATGTGACCAGTATACAAGTAAAGCATGCAGACGGCACAAAAGAGTGGGTGGATATCAATGAAGATATTCCAAGGAATAAATATGATTACACGAATCTGACTTATGACAAGCCGTTGATGAATTACCGTGAGGATGGCAAGATTGTGTCAAAATGTGGTGTAGATATTTCGGCAAATCAAGGAGAGGTAGATTTCAGTAAACTAAAAAGTGCAGGATGTGATTTTGTCATGATTAAGGCAGGCGCCAGAGGTTACAGCAGCGGAAGGCTTGTGACGGATGCAAATCTTGAGGACAATCTCAAAGCAGCGAAAAAGGCGGGATTGGATATTGGTGTATACTTTTGCTCTCAGGCATTGAATAAGTCCGAGGCAAGAGAGGAGGCCGATGAGCTTATGGATGCCATATCAGGCTATACAATCAAGTATCCGATCGCATTTGTTATGGAAAATGTCGATGATGATATGGCTCGAATAGAAGCGCTGGAGCAGACAGACAGAACACAAATCGCCAAGGCATTTTTGAACAGAGTAGAAGATGCAGGCTATACGCCCATGATTTATGGTGATAAGGAATGGCTTCTCACGATGGTAGATATGGAAGAATTACAGGATTATGAAGTGTGGTATGCGCAGGACAGCGACGAGCCGGAATATCCGTATGAGTTTGGCATGTGGCAGTATGATTCCGATGCCAGCATCAAAGGGATTAAAGGCGATGCAGCGATGATTATGAGCTTTAAGGATTACGCGAAATAGCTTTCCTGTAATTGTAAAGCTTATCTGATATTTTGAGACGGGAGTACAGATCAGCGTATGCCGAAGGAGACAGCCCGTCGATATAGTTTGGCGTATAATTTTTTTGAACGCCGTTTCGCTTTAAGACATCAATGGCTTTATTGTAGGCAATTGCGGCTTCAATTTCACTGTGATAATAACCGATAATATAATATCCGGGCACATTGATGCGTGCCCGGTATTTTTTTCTGCCCTTATAACAAACCTTAGCGACACCTTGATAGCGGTTTATGATAGCGAGGTTTTCATGTCGGAAATCCGTGTCATCGTCATTGAGAAAAAGATAGTCTTTTCCCGCGACCGCAAAGCTTCTGATACCATAGCGGTTTAGAATATTAACCTGCATTCCATAGTCTGCAACGAATAGATGTCCATTCCGCTTCATAATCTTGCGTGAGGAATAATAAAACAAATCGTCCATGTCAAATTTCAGCACATCGGTAGGAGACAGGTAATAGTAAAAAAATTTAGTGCGGGCATAAATCGGTGTGCCAAAATAAATGCCATTATCGCGGAAATTAATCAAAATAACCCATTTTTCGAAAGGGAGCGGGGAGTCGTCCTTGTATTGGTTAATGCTAAGGCGTTCGCGGTTCAGCACTCTGTCTGCCTCAAGATAGGCGGCATTGGCTTTGGATATAGTATCAAATCCGCCGAGACTGATATGTTTTCGCCGATATGTAATAGAGGCGCGGTAGTAGACCGTACCATCCTTTTTTTTTGCCGTGGATGTACCTTTCATCACCATAGTCCCTTCACTTCTGTAAAATAAAACTGCTGTATCATACAATGATATACTGGCGGTCGAAAAGACTGACCGCTCAGTATAAAGTTATGCACACAGCCG
>CAMWJQ010000246.1 GCA_947174615.1 uncultured Lachnospiraceae bacterium | reverse complement strand
CAACCAATTCCTCGATGGTCTGTTCTTCCAGACCGCCGCCCACATTGTGACAGAAATCAATAGAGGTCTGAAATTTCTTAATGTAATTGTTCCTGAGCCGGACGGGCAGCGTATCCAGCAAAAATTTTGTATAGGACTCCCACGTATGACCCTCCGGCAGCGTTAGATTGCGGTATCCGAGTGCCTTTGTTTTACCGTAAATGGAGCCAAAGTTGGCGCCGCGGACGCGCCCGACGAGCTTTGCCCAGATTTCGGGGTCGATAACGCGGTACAAATTCAGGCTTTCCTTGGCATAGTCGCCGAAGGGTGAAGCCACGCGCATCTGGTCCAGCTTCAGCCCGGACATATAGTAAAGATCATACAGATGGTTATAATCATAGGAAAAAACATAGTTGGCGTGCCATACATCATAGATGGACCAGTCGTAGAGTGGGGATGCACACCATACATCCTTGAATTGTCTGCTGATCCAGCACGTGTTGTCATAGCCGTATTTTCGGTTTAAGATGCCACTGTAACGCTGCATGGATTCATCTGCGCGGATGCCAAGCAGGCAGATGGTTTTCTGGCTGCCGTGGGAAATGCGATACCATCGTCCAAACTGCTTGGCGAGATCTTCCTGATGCATACGATAATGGTATGTTGTGATCGGATTATTCTTTAGATTGACGACATAGGGATGGTCGGGCATGGGGCGCACCCACGCGTCTTCCTTGGTGTCATCCCACGGATACCAAAACATTTCGTAGTTGCTGATCGCTGTACGGGTTGCCATAGGGAGGCATACCCAGTATGGCTCGACGTCCTTCTCAATTCGGGAAAAGGTTCGCTCTACATAGTCTGTCGTGGCAGAATATTGCGCCTCGAAGTCCTGATGAAAGACGCCGATTTTTTTGTTCGGGTAAAATTTTTTTTGGAAATCCAATGTCAGGTTTAACAAAAGACCGCTGTCTTTTCCACCCGAGAAGGAGACAAAGATATTGTCAAATTCTTTGAATATATAATGAAATCTGTTCTGCAGTGCATCATACACATTCTGACTGGCATATTTTCGCTTCGTTGTAATCACCACCTCTTTCGTATTTATCTAATTTACCATATTTTACCAATTTTAACAAGTGTTCGACAGATATTTCATAATTATTGTGCTTGACATCGCAGTGCAGGAGAGGGTATCTTATTGATATTGGAGGAAGTTATAATGTCTGAAAAGAAGCTTTTTACGAAATATGTTTCGCAGAATATCCTTGGTATGCTGGGCATTTCGGTGTATATTCTGGCGGATACGTTTTTTATCTCTTTGGCGGAGGGGGCAGACGGTATCACGGCGCTGAATCTTGTACTGCCTGTGTATAGTCTGATTTTTGCGGTGGGCGCGATGATTGGCGTCGGTTCGGCAATCCGTTTTAAAATCCTTCGGGCGCGCAATGACAGAGAGGCTGAGATGTATTTTTCCAATGCATTGCTGTGGGCGCTGATGATTGGCATTCTTTTTATTCTGATTGGTGTCTTGATGCCGGAGAAATTAGTCGCGCTGCTGGGCGGTGATGACAGGATTGTCGCAGTGGGTAAAGATTATACGGCAATTTTTATGATGTTTGCCCCATTTTTTATGTGGAATCATATCTGCAATGCGTTTGTGCGCAATGACGGCGCGCCTTCTGTAGCGATGGCTGCGACGCTCTGCAGCAGCCTTTTTAATGTAGTTTTTGACTATGTGCTGATGTTTCCGCTCAGGTTGGGAATGCGGGGGGCAGCGTTGGCGACAGCGTTGTCTCCGGTGCTTGGCGTGGCAATCTGCAGTGTTCATTTGCTGTCCAAAAAGAGCACGATCACAGTGCGGTGGACCGTTCCGTCTGCAAGGAGACTGTTTGCGGCATGTCAGCTTGGGATTTCTGCCTTTGTCGGAGAAATCTCATCCGGGGTGACGACGGTGGTCTTTAATATGATTATTTTGCGGCTGGCAGGAAATGTCGGTGTGGCGGCATACGGCGTGGTCGCAAATACTTCCCTGGTGGCAGCGGCAGTCTTTAACGGCGTGTCACAGGGGTCTCAGCCGCTTTTGAGTGATTATTACGGCAGGGGGCAGACAGACTCGGTCAGGAAGGTGGTCAAGCTTGGGGTTGGCGCTGCATTGGGGCTGGCGCTTCTGATTCTTGGGATGGTGTGTGCTTTGGCAGAACCGATCACAGCAGTGTTTAATCACGAGGAGAATGCTGCGCTTACAGCGTATGCGGTGACAGGATTGAGGCTGTATTTTATCGGCTTTTTATTTGCGGGCTTTAATATTGTAGGGACAGGGATTCTGAGTGCAGTGGAATCAGCGCGGTGGGCATTTGCAGCCTCGATCTCAAGAGGGTTTGTGTCGATTATTGTGTGTGCGTTTGTGCTGTCAGCAGCGCTGGGGATGAATGGCGTGTGGCTGGCATTTCCGGCAGCGGAACTGCTCACAGCGGCGCTGGTGCTTGCTGCGTTGCGAAAGTCCGTATAAATAGAATAAAAATATTATGATACAAGGAGGATTTAAACATGGTAGAAAAGTATGTATTTGGCAGTCCGTTTGAGACGGAGGCGGTGACGGCACAGATTCCGGCAGCAGCGTTTGGGGGAATGCCTGCGTGCGGCGAGATTTCCGTGGAGAATGGCTTCTGTTACCAGTATCAGATGAATGACACAGATGTCATTTATGGACTTGGGGAGGCAAACCGCGGCATCAACAAAAGGGGGTATCGGTATGTGAGTAATTGTACCGATGACCCGCACCACACAGAGGATAAGACATCCCTCTATGGCGCGCACAATTTTATTGTTGTGTCGGGGAAACAGCATGTGGGGTTCTTTTTTGACTACCCTTCGTCTATATGTTTTGATATTGGATACACGAGACAGGATCTGCTGAAGGTGTCCTGTGAGCGCGCGGACCTCTATTTGTATGTGATCACAGGTGAGAGTGCGTATGATGTGGTAAAGCAGTTTCGAAAGATGATCGGCACAAGCTACATTGCGCCCAAGTATGCGTTTGGCTTTGGACAGAGCCGCTGGGGATACAAGACGGCGGAGGATATCGAACGTGTCGTGCGGGGATACAGGGACCATCAGATCCCGCTGGATATGGTGTATCTTGATATTGATTATATGCAGGACTATAAGGACTTTACAGTGAATGCAGAGCGTTTTCCGGCGTTTGAGGCATTTGTGCAGAAGATGAAAGCGGAAAAGATCCATCTCATTCCGATTATTGATGCGGGGGTAAAGATTGAGAAGGGATATGACGTCTATGAGGAAGGTGTAGAAAAAGGATATTTCTGTAAGCGCGAGGACGGTTCGGAATTTGTGGCATCGGTCTGGCCGGGGTGGACGCATTTTCCGGATGTGCTTAATCCCGATGCGAGAGCATGGTTTGGCGGAAAGTATGAGATTTTGACGAGCCTTGGCATCGACGGATTCTGGAATGATATGAATGAGCCGGCGATTTTTTATTCGGAGGAAGGGATCAGGGCGTTAAATCAAGCGGTTTCAAATCATGTGAAAACATTTGGCGTCGATGAGATGATCGACAATCCCGATGCGATTCCATTTGATGCACGGGAGATTCTTGAGCGGATTCAGAATAATCCGGAGGATTATAAGCGCTTTTATCACAATGTCAATGGAACGATGGTCCGCCATGACCTGGTGCATAACCTGTTTGGCTTTAACATGACAAGGGCTGCGGGCGAGGCGCTGAAAAAAATTGCGCCGGACAAAAAGATGCTGCTGTTCTCGCGATCTTCTTATATTGGGATGCATCGTTATGGCGGCGTCTGGACCGGGGACAATCAGTCGTGGTGGTCGCATATTCTGTTGAATCTCAAGATGCTGCCGTCCCTGAACATGTGCGGATTCCTGTACACAGGCGCGGACCTTGGCGGATTTGGCTCGGATGCGACAAGGGATTTGCTGCTGCGCTGGCTCGCGCTTGGCGTGTTCACGCCGCTTATGCGCAATCACACTGCGCTTGGCACGAGAAAGCAGGAGTGTTACCAGTTTGAGCATGTGGAGGATTTTCGCCATGTGATCGGCGTGCGCTATCGGCTGATACCATATTTGTACAGCGTGTATGTAAAGGCGGCAGAGCGCGGCGAGATGTATTTCAGACCGCTTGGATTTGATTATCCTGATGACAGGCGCGCAGTGGAGACGGAGGACCAGCTTCTGCTCGGCGACGAGGCGATGATCGCGCCTGTCTATACGCAAAATGTGAGCGGCAGGGTAGTATATCTGCCGGAGGAGATGAAGTTTGTCAAGTTTCTGCCGGATGGAACCATCTATGAGGAGATTCTGGCACAGGGGACACACTATGTCGAAGCAGCATTGAATGAAGTGCCGCTTTTTATCAGAAAGGGGAAGTGCATTCCGGTCGTAGACGCGGCGGAGCATGTGGAGGCGATTGATCTGGGGACCATGAAATATCTTGGGTATGAAGGTGCAGGATATGAGATGAGCTATTGAGACCATAGTGTAGCTGGAAAAACGGATTTGAAAAAGACTGTTGTATGATGCAGCAGTCTTTTTTAAAATACATCTTTTTATTATTTTGATAAAAACATATTGACATTCCGATACATTCATGCTATATTCTTATTATCAAATAAATAATAAGAATATAGCGTTCAAAAAATAAGAACAGGAGGCACGCAGTATGAATACAACATATACAGAAATCGTAAATACAGGCGCCATTGGAAAGACCGAGAATCCTATCGTCCTCAATCAGCTCTTGAAACGGGCAAATGATGAGCAGCTGATTCCGTCAAGGCAGAATCGGGAGCGGATTTTGTTTATTGGAATTGATGTGCAGCAGGATTTTATGGAGCAGGGGGCATTGGGGGTTCCCGGGGCGCACGGCGATGTGGAGCGCATGACACGTTTTATCTATGACAATATGGATGCGATTTCCAATATCGCAGTTTCCATCGACACGCACACGCCGCACCAGATATTCCATCCCTGCTGGTGGATTGACGAGCAGGGCGGCAATCCGGCGCCCTACACGCCAATAACGCTCGCAGATTTGGACAGCGGGAAGTGGAAAGCGGTCATACATCCGATCGCGTCGAGGGATTATGTCGGGCATCTTGAGCAGGATGGGAAAAAGACGCTGTGCATCTGGCCGTATCACTGTATTCAGGGAACTATTGGATGCGCACTCGAAAACCAGTTTGCCAACATGGTCTATTTTCATTCGGTTGCCAAGAAAGCGATTGTGCAGCGTCTTGTCAAGGGGCAGGATCCGCTGTCTGAGATGTATGGTGTGATTAGACCGGAATATGACAAAAAAGGTTACATTAATCTGGATTTCTTAAACAAACTGGAACAGTATGACAAGATTGTGATCGCGGGGGAAGCCAAGAGCCACTGTGTGCTGGAAAGTATTCAGCAAATTCTTGAATACTATGAGACAAGACCGGAAATCACGCGAAAGATTTATATTCTCGAGGACTGCATGTCACCGATTCCCGGATTTGAAGATGCGACAGACAGGGCTTTCGAGATGTTTAAGAAGAAGTATCAGGTAGTTATCGCAAAGAGCACAGACAGGATTTTGGATTGAAATCAAAACAGGAGGATGGATCGAATGGAAGATGATATGAATATCGTTGAAGTGGATGGATTAGAGGAAATTGAGATTGAAAATACTTCTGTGGAAGAGATTGACAGTGAGAATATTAACCTGATGTTTCTGGGAATTGACAAATCTGGTTCGATGTCTGTCTTTCAGGAGGATATGAAGCACAGTTTAAATGAATTTAAGAATGCGCTTGCAGGCGCAAAAGAAGCGGAGGAAATCCTCGTTGCACGGGCTGATTTTGAGGATGATATCATCATTGGCGGATATAAGAGAATTTCTGAATTTGATACTGCGTTTGAGGCTGGCGGCTGCACCGCAATGTATGATGCGGTCACTTGCGGAACTGCAAAACTCAAAGAATACAGAAAGTTTCTAAAGGATCAGGGCGTGCGGGTCAAAGCAGTATTTGCAGTCTTTAGTGACGGGCAGGATAACTCCTCAAAAAGCAGTTTTGCGCAGGCAAAGGACTGCATCGCATATCTGAACCAGGAGGAGATTACGACGGCATTTATCAGCTTTGGCGGAGCGGCATCAACAGTGGCAAAGGATTTGGGATTCTGCAATATCCTCGATGTCACAAGCTCCGCGAGCGAGCTGCGCAGAGCGTTTGACTGTCTGTCAAAATCTGTGATTGAATCCTCAAAGTCAGTTATGGCAGATGGGGACGATTTCTTTCAGATATAAATGGGGGTCTCGAGGCGGTCATGGCGGACACGGAAGCTGATATCAGCTCTGAAAATGTGGAATGGAGCGTGTACGATGTTTGTG
>CAMWJQ010000245.1 GCA_947174615.1 uncultured Lachnospiraceae bacterium | reverse complement strand
CATTTTAAGTAGTTATTGTATCAAAGTACAGAAATTTAGTCTTGTTTATATACATAACACACATAAAATGTACATTTTATACAGGGACGCAGCGCTGTCAAAAATGCCCTTTTTCTCCCAGTAGTCCCCTGAGACGGTATTGGAAAATACTTTTCCAAATCAGCTGCCGCAAGAGCAGAATCTATAGCGGAGTTTGAACAGGCAGCAGGACTGATGCAGATATAGCAGCTGCTGAAGCTTCGAAAAGGAATTTAAAAAGAGGAGTATCTTTGCTATGAACAGGATACTCCTCTTTTCATAATAAAACCTATGGAACGATACGCTCCCTATCTCAATTTCCAGATATCTCTATTGTACTCTTCAATCGTTCTGTCTGATGAGAAGAATCCTGCCTTCGCAATATTGACCAGCATCATGCGTTTCCACTTCGCCTCATCCTTATAATCCTCGAACATTTTATCCTTTGTTGCAATATAATCCTCAAGGTCTAGGAGCGTCATGAACCAGTCTTTGTTGATCAGCTCATTTTTCAGTCTGTTAAGGCGCTCCTGATTGCCAACCTTTACAACTTCCTCACTTGTGATGAAGTCGATCGCCTCCTTGATCACACTGCTCTTCTCGTAGAAGTTTCTTGAGACATAATCAGCCTTTGCATAGTGCTCGATTACCTGCTCAGATTTCTCTCCGAAGATATAGATATTATCATCGCCCACAAGTTCATGAATCTCCACATTCGCCCCGTCACTTGTGCCAAGCGTCACAGCGCCGTTGAGCATAAACTTCATGTTGCCTGTACCGCTTGCCTCCTTAGAAGCCAGTGAGATCTGCTCAGAGATATCACATGCCGGAATGAGCTTCTCCGCATAGCTCACATTGTAGTTCTCTACCATGACTACCTTCATGTAATCCTTCACATCCGGATCATTGTTGACAATCTCCTCCAAACACAGCAGCAGATGGATGATATCCTGTGCAATCACATACGCCGGCGCTGCTTTTGCGCCAAAGATAAACGTGATCGGCGTAGACGGTTTCTTGCCACCCTTGATCTCGAGATACTTGTGGATGATGTAGAGAGCATTCATCTGCTGGCGCTTGTACTCATGAAGTCTCTTGACCTGAATATCAAAGATGGAATCCGGATTGATATCCTGGTTCTCGTTCTCCTTGAGATATGCCACAAGCTCCTCTTTCTTTGTCCGCTTAATCGCCTTGACTGCTGTCAAAAGCGCTTCATCATCCAAATGCTCCATCAGTTTTTCAAGTTCCGCAGCATTCTTCTTGTAACCTGATCCGATGGTGTTTGTGATACATGCCGCAAGTTCTCTGTTACATGACAGAAGCCATCTTCTAAACGTAATACCGTTTGTCTTGTTGTTAAACTTCTCCGGATAAATCTTATAGAAATGATTCAGCTCGGAATCCTTCAAAATCTCTGTATGAATCGCCGCAACACCATTTACTGAGAAGCCATAATGAATATCAATATGCGCCATATGCACACGCATGTTATCATCAATGATCTGTACTTTCGGATCTTTATATTTGATCGATGCTCTCTTGTCCAGCTCCCAGATAATCGGCATCAACTGCGGAACGACCTTCTGCAAATACTTCACAGGCCACTTCTCAAGCGCTTCTGCAAGAATGGTGTGGTTTGTGTATGCGCAGGTCCTGCTCACCACATCAATTGCCTCATCCATATCAAAGCCCTCATCCTCAGTGAGAATACGAATCAGCTCAGGAATCACCATCGTCGGATGTGTGTCGTTGATCTGAATTACTGCATGGTCATACATCTTGTGAAGGTCATAACCGTTGTCCTTCATCTCCTTTAAGATCAGCTGCGCACCGTTGCATACCATAAAGTACTGCTGATAAATACGAAGCTGCTGTCCTGCTTCATCAGAATCATCTGGATACAAAAACAGGGTAAGGTTCTTGTCGATATCTGCCTTGTCAAAATCAATGCCATCCTTGACAATGCTCTCATCTATCGTCTCAATATCAAATAAATGCAGTTTGTTCATGCCCTGCTCATATCCGATTACATCAATATCATACAGTCTGGACACTACTTTCTTCTTTCCGAAATACACTGGGAAAGAAATGTCTGTCTTTGTGAGCCACGACTGTGCTTCTATCCAGTCATTCTTCTGTGCTGTCTGCTGTCTGTCCTGAAATACCTGCTTAAACAATCCAAAGTGATAATTCAAGCCGATGCCGTCTCCAGGAAGCCCAAGACTTGCGATGGAATCAAGGAAACACGCCGCAAGTCTGCCAAGTCCGCCGTTTCCAAGAGACGGTTCCGGTTCAACCTCCTCGATGCGGCTGAGTTCTTTTCCCTCTTCCTTGAGCGCTGCATCCAGCTCTTCATAGATACCAAGGTTAATCAGATTATTTGACAGCAATTTACCAATCAAGAATTCTGCTGATATATAGTAAATCTTCTTGCTGCCCTTGATCACACCCTTATCCTTCATCAGATCCTTTGTCATATTGAGGATTGCGAAGTAAAGCTGGCTGTCATCAAGCTCCTTGATTGCCTTGCTGTACATTTTCTGTGCTACTGCTTCCAAATTTGCTTTTACGTTCATACGCTACTCCTTTTCTTGTTGATATTTTATTAGTTCCCTTTGTGTGCAACATAATAAGTTCCTAAGATTAAAGTTTTATGAGAGAACATCAAGATACTTGATGCGGATCAATTTGTGCGGCATGATAAGATCCTGACCGCATCCCCCCTCCATCAATCGGGAGAGCTCCTCAACAGCACTCGCAGCAATGTTCTGAAAATCCTGTCTCACAGTATGCATCTGTTTGCCTGCATACCCCATCAGACTCACACCATCAAACCCACAGACAGGTCTGTAGATATCCATATCAATCAGTGCTTTCATCGCACCAATTGCCATCAAATCCGATGCACAGATGATTGCATCCTTGCTTGCTGCATACTGCATTGTTAATTTTCTCGCCTCAAGCTCACTAAAATTTCCTGTTCTGACGAGTACTTGTAATCCCAGCTCGTCTGCCAGCCTGTTCATACCTACGAGACGTTCCTCTGACACATACCCATTTTTCTTACCTGAGATATATAGTATTTTTCTGCAGACAGTTCCGTTTAAAAACTTCCTGGCAACCTCATATTGTGCCTTTTCATTATCAATATGGATACTCGATGTGTTTTCATCCACACCAGGCGCATCAATCAAAACACTTTTAAACTTTCCGCTTTCAACTAATTTTCTCAATGAGATATCCTCTTTGGATAAACCGCCGATAATCAGTCCCTCGATACTCTGTGACTGGAAATACCGAATCATCTCATCAACATTCATCTCGGCAATCATAGTAAAGAATACGGTAATAATATCCATTCCCTTTTCCTTTGCCTTATTGATGGCTCCGATAATATACTGCATTGGGATCTCATCAACGGTCTGGGCATGTCTGTTTACGTCGAGCACCAGCGCAGCCCTGCCTGTCTTTTTTGAAGATAATGCGGAGGCAATGGTATTTGGCACAAATCCCAGCGCTGTGATTGCTGCATTAACCTTTTCCTTCGTCTCTTTACTCACATTGGGGTAGTCGTTCAACACTTTTGACACTGTCGAGATCGCTACGCCTGCTTCCTTTGCCACATCCCTTATTGAAACCAAGAAACACCCCACCTTCTTCTATTATTTCATGACAAAATCTTACTGAAAGCTTTAAGAAAACGTTTTCCGGAAAACGTTTTCTTAATAATACAACAAAAATAACGGTTTGTCTACCATTATTTTCATTTTTATGTAGATTTTTTATGAGATTCTTTACGATGCCATGACCCGGTTCACTGCCGCGACCAATCTGCTCTCCTCAAACGGCTTCACGACAAAGTCCTTTGCACCGCTCTGAATTGCCTGCGCAACCATCGCCTGCTGCCCCATCGCCGAGCAGATAATCACTTTTGCCTTTGCATCTGCTTCCTTGATGCGCTTTAGTGCATCTACACCATTCATCTCTGGCATGGTAATATCAAGCAAAACAACATCTGGCTTAATTTCCATATACTTTTTCACAGCCTCCACGCCGTTTCCCGCCTCTCCGGCAACAGAATGACCATTTGCTTCAAGCATTTTCTTAATTGTCATTCTCATAAACACTGCATCATCTACAACTAATATTCTCGCCATTATAATTCCACCTTTCAAACATTCTTATCCCATTGTAGCATAGTTTTTTAAATATTGAAACCTTTTTTTACCAATCTCTGTACACAATAGTTATAGTGTGTTACTGGCGTTGGTGTACGTTTTCGCTTGATGCCTGCAACAGGAAGCCGAAGGCTGAACTGTTACAGGCAATAACGCTGCCGCTCACAGCTGCATGCAGCAGATGGTCTTTCTAATACTTATCTACAATCGCAATGACTACAGACCGCGGATACATCAGAATCGTATCCTTCGTCACCCAGTTCGTCAGTCTGTGATAATCTGTCTCAGGTGTATGTTCAAACTCTGTATTCATAATAATGTGCCACTTTCTTCCCAATGGAAGATTCGGCAGCTGCACCTCTTCTTTCTCCCAGAACGCATTGACACCGATATAGATAATATCATCTTCCCTGTTTCCCGCTGTACGTCCGGCAAACATGATACCGATCGTGCGCGTGTCTGGTCCGCAGTTGCTATTCCACGCTGTCTTGTTGTGTATGGACACCTCTGGGAATCCGCATCCGCTTGGTCCTGAACGCCCTCTGAGAATCGGATGCTTCTTGCGCAGATGAATCATAAATTTGCAGAATTCGAACATCTCATGATATTCTTCCTTGCGGTTCCAGTCAAGCCATGAGATAATATTGTCCTGACAGTAGGCATTGTTGTTGCCAAACTGCGTATTGCAGAACTCATCACCCGCAAGGAACATCGCCGCCCCCCTGCTGCACATCAGGATTGCAAACGCATTCTTGCGCAGGCGGTTTCTCAGCGTCAATACCTCGGGATTATCTGAATCCCCTTCCACGCCGCAGTTCCAACTATTGTTATCATTTGCGCCGTCTGTATTGTTCCAGCCGTTTTTCTCATTGTGCTTTTGATTGTATGCATACATATCATACAGCGTGAAGCCGTCATGACAGTTCAGGAAATTGACTGTTGCATTCTCGCCGCGGTTCTCCTTCCCATACAGGTCAAATGAACCTGTAATACGATTAATCGCCGCCTGTGCCATACCATAATCTCCTTTGAGGAAACAGCGCATATCATCACGGTATCTCCCATTCCATTCTGCCCAGCGGTTCCATGAAGGGAAGCTTCCCACCTGATAGAGTCCGCCAGCGTCCCACGCCTCTGCAATCAGCTTCACATTGCCGAGCACTGGATCAAACGCAAGGCTTTGCAGCAATGGCGGCTTGCTCATCGGAGAACCGTCCTCATTGCGTCCCATGATGGAAGCCAGATCAAAACGGAAACCGTCCACCCTGTACGAAACGACCCAATAGCGCAGGCATTCTAGGATAAACTGCTGCACAATCGGATGATTGCAGTTCATCACATTGCCACAGCCGCTGAAATTATAATATTTACCGTCCGGCGTCAGCATGTAATAAATGTTGTTATCGATGCCCTTGAACGAGAAGCAGGGTCCCATCTCATTGCCCTCTGCGGTATGGTTAAACACCACATCCAGTATCACTTCAATTCCGTTTGCATTCAACTCGTGAATCAGGCTTCTGAATTCGTTCCCCGCCTTGCCTGCCCGCGTGTCCGACGCATAAGCAACATTCGGAGAAAAAAAGCACACGGGGCTGTATCCCCAATAATTAAGAAGTTTCTCTCCATCGACGATGCGCACATCCTCTGTCTCGTCAAACTCGAAAACCGGCATGAGCTCTACCGCATTGATGCCAAGCTCCAGCAGATAAGGAATTTTTTCCCGAATGCCCTCATAGGTCCCCCTATGCTCAACCCCCGATGACACATCCTGCGTGAAGCCACGCACATGCATTTCGTAAATGATCAAATCCTTGGGCTCTAGACTGGTATTCTTAAAATTTCCCCAATCATATCCGCCGTCCACTACCCGAGCCTTGTATATGCGCTCGCTGACAGGCTTCTCCTTGCCCCAAATCTCCTGCCCTGCAACAGAGCGGGCATAGGGATCAAGAATGTATTTGGTCTTGTCAAACAACAGCCCTTTGCTGGGATTATACTCCCCGTCAAACTGGTATGCATACTCAAATTCCCTTGGCTTCAGACCATAGACAACCATAGAATAGGTGTCCCCCATACGGCAGGACTCCGGGAACGGTATCGTAGCATAGGGCTCATGCTCACCTACATGAAACAGACACAGACTGCAAGACTTTGCCCCGTTTGAATGAATCGTAAAATTCACGCCCTCATCTACCC
>CAMWJQ010000244.1 GCA_947174615.1 uncultured Lachnospiraceae bacterium | reverse complement strand
TGAATTGACGTCAAACTATTGACGTCAAGATGAAAATAACATATACTATATATAAAGAAAATACAGATAAGGGAGCAGGATTGAAATGAGCGAGGAAATCGATTACAGTGTGCTTTATCAGCCGAAAAAGACGGTATTTGTTGTCAAAAAGGATGGCAGCAAAGAAGCATTTAATGTGCAGAAGGTCATCACTGCGGTAGGGAAATCTGCCTATCGTGCACTCACGAAATTTACAGATGCCGAGAAGCGTCAAATCTGTCAGGATGTCATAGACAAGGTGGATGAGATGGACACCGGCAGGATTCCCATTCCAGTGATGCATAATATTGTAGAGAGCGCCCTGGAGGACGTGAAGCCTGTGGTGGCAAAGAGCTATCGTGATTACAGGAATTACAAACAGGATTTTGTGCGGATGATGGATGATGTGTATAAAAAGAGTCAGTCCATCATGTATGTAGGTGATAAGGAAAATGCGAATACGGACTCTGCGCTTGTTTCGACGAAAAGGAGTCTGATTTTTAACCAATTCAACAAGGAGCTGTATCAAAAGTTTTTTCTCACAACAGAGGAGATACAGGCGTGCAGGGACGGTTATATCTATATTCATGACATGTCAGCGCGCCGCGACACGATGAATTGTTGTCTTTTTGATGTTGAACATGTGCTTTCCGGCGGCTTTGAGATGGGAAATATCTGGTACAATGAGCCAAAATCACTGGATGTAGCATTTGACGTCATCGGTGATATCGTGCTCAGCGCGGCAAGTCAGCAGTATGGCGGCTTTACCGTTCCGGAGGTGGACAAAATTCTAGCGCCCTATGCGGAAAAGACGTATCAATCTGCAGTTGAGAAGTATGTCGGGCTTGGCATAGACCGGAAAAAGGCGGAGGAAGTAGCGATTGCTGATGTGGAACGGGAGTTTGAGCAGGGATTTCAAGGCTGGGAGTACAAGTTTAACACCGTGGCCAGCAGCCGCGGAGACTATCCGTTCATCACTGTTACCGCCGGAATCGGAACGGAGCGCTTTGCCAAAATGGCAACGATCCAGATGTTAAATGTCAGGCGAAAAGGGCAGGGCAAAAAAGACTGCAAAAAACCAGTGCTGTTTCCGAAGATTGTATTTTTATATGATGAAAATCTTCATGGTGAAGGAAAACCACTTGAGGATGTGTTTGAGGCAGGTGTGAGATGTTCTGCAAAAACAATGTATCCCGACTGGCTCAGCCTGACAGGAAAGGGGTATATCGCCAGCATGTACAAGCAGTACGGCAAGGTGATTTCGCCGATGGGGTGCCGTGCGTTTCTGTCGCCGTGGTATGAGCGGGGAGGAATGCACCCGGCGGATGACAAGGATGTGCCTGTATTTGTCGGACGTTTTAATGTCGGTGCAGTGTCACTGCATCTGCCGATGATTCTCGCAAAGGCAAGGCAGGAGAGCAGAGACTTTTATGAAGTGCTGGATTATTATTTGAATTTAATACGCCAGCTTCATATCAGGACATATGCATATCTTGGAAATATGCGTGCATCGACCAATCCGTTAGCGTACTGCGAGGGTGGATTTTTGGGCGGACATCTCAAACTTTCGGACAAGATCAAACCATTATTGAAATATGCGACTGCGTCCTTTGGCATCACTGCGTTCAATGAGCTTCAGATGTTATATAATGGCAAATCTCTTGTGGAAGACGGAGCGTTTGCAATTGAAGTTCTTGAGTATATTAATAAGGAAGTCAATCGTTTTAAAGAAGAGGACGGCAATCTGTATGCGATTTATGGCACTCCGGCGGAGAATCTCTGCGGTCTACAGGTAAAGCAGTTCCGTGCGCAGTATGGCATTGTGGAAGGCGTATCTGACAGGGAGTATGTCAGCAACAGCTTTCATTGTCATGTGACCGAAAACATCACACCGATCGAGAAGCAGGATTTAGAATACCGATTCTGGGAGTTATCAAACGGCGGCAAGATTCAATATGTAAAGTATCCAATTGATTACAATATTTCAGCGATCAAAACGCTTGTCCGGCGCGCGATGGAGATGGGCTTTTATGAGGGAGTTAATCTGTCCTTGGCATACTGTGATGACTGTGGGCATCAGGAACTGGAGATGGATGTATGTCCCAAGTGCGGCAGTAAGAATCTGACAAAGATAGACCGCATGAACGGGTATCTGTCGTACTCGCGCGTACATGGCGATACGAGGCTCAACGATGCAAAGATGGCGGAAATCGCAGAACGCATCAGCATGTAAATATATTTGGAGGATTGAGTAGAGATGAGGTATCATAATATCACGAAGGATGATATGTTAAACGGTGACGGGCTTCGCGTTGTCTTGTGGGTGGCGGGGTGTGAACATTGCTGTAAGGGATGTCAGAATCCCATGACATGGGACCCGGACGGAGGACTGCTGTTTGATGCTGCTGCCAAGAAAGAGATTTTTGAGCAGCTTGACAAGCCTTATATTGAAGGGATCACGTTTTCCGGCGGCGATCCGCTGCACTGTGCCAATCGGGATGGCGTGAAGGCACTTGCAAGGGAAATTAAAGAGAAGTATCCTGACAAAAATATTTGGCTCTACACAGGTGATGTGTGGGAAAATATCATGAAGTCCTCTTTGATGAAGTATATAGATGTTCTGGTTGACGGCGAATTTATGCAGGAGCAGAAAGATGCGACGCTTTTGTGGAAGGGGAGCAGCAACCAGCGTGTGATTAATGTACAGGCGACGCTTGCACAGGAAAATCCGCTGATTCCGGCGCTCCACTGCGGCGACCATGATGATATTCCTATGGGGCGTGAAACGACAGGGATGTCAGAACCAAACATTATACCATTCAGCGCAAACGGCAGCTGTGCTGTCAAGAAAAATGCATGTGAGGCATAACAAACCGGATTTTAGAAATGTATATGCGGTGTAAGAAGTAGATGAGCATATAAATAGAACAGGCTTTTTGAGGAGGCATTTGTGAAGATAAAGATAAAATATTTTACAGATAAAGTACAGAAGCTCGAAAAGATTTCAAAGGGAAACTGGATAGACCTGCGGGCGTCGGAGGATGTCGAGATGAAGCAGGGCGAGTTTAAGCTGATTCCACTGGGAATTGCTGTGGAACTTCCAAGGGGGTATGAGGCGCATGTAGTTCCCAGAAGTTCTACGTTTAAAAATTTTGGGCTGATACAAGTGAATCATCAAGGAGTGATTGACGGACCAGACCGCGAGACAGGCGAGGGCGGGTACTGCGGCAATGAGGACCAGTGGTTTGTCCCGATGTATGCGCTGCGGGACACGACAATTCACTTAAATGACCGGATCTGCCAGTTTCGGATTATGGAACAGCAGCCGGATCTTGAATTTGAGGAGGTCACGGAGCTGACAGGGGCAAACCGCGGAGGTTTTGGCTCGACCGGAAAAAATTAAGCGATAAATGCCTGCGAGATATACTGCGCTTCCCGACCATTGTACAGTGTCAGGATTTTTAAAATGATATAAATAAAAGAAGCAACTCTGTATGAAATTAACAGAGTTGCTATATTTTTATTCCGCAGACTTCGGCAGCCGGTGGCGGAACAATGCATGACTGAGTTTCTGCCAGCTAAATGGTATGAGCGGATAGAGATAACTCTGACCCGATACCATTTTGTTCGTGATAATGGCAGCGAAAAACAGGATAATACCTGCAATATATCCCCATACTTGAAACAGTGCCGTCAAGATGAGATTGATGAGTCTGAAAAACTTGATGGCATAGCCAAGTTCATAGCTGGGGTGTGTGTAGTTCGCGATCGCGACAAACGCCATGTACAACATGACTTCCGCATTGAACCATCCGCTCTTGACGGAAAATTCGCCAAGTATCAGCGCCGCCATGACACTCAGGGGAGTTGACAACATATTGGGTGTGTTGACCGCCGCAAGCCGCAGACCGTCAATCGCAAGCTCTAGGATTAAGAACTGCCAGATCAGCGGTACATTGATATCTTCTTTTACCACGATAAATTGAAATGCTGGTGGAATCCATGCGGGATTTTGCATCATTAGCAAAAATGTCGGCGTAATAAAATAAGTCAGTATTAAAATCAGGAAGCGTGATAGTCTGAGGTACGAACCTGTGACTGGCGGGAAATAGTAGTCGTCCGCCTCCTGTATCATATCGAGAATACTGATTGGCAGAATCATGGCGGAGGGAGAATTGTCTACTAGAATAATAATATTCCCCTCCAAAATCTGTGCGGCGGCAGTGTCTGGACGTTCCGTATACTTGAATTTAGGAAATGGATTGTACCATTTTGAGGTGTAGAGACATTCCGCAAGACTTTCCTGATTCAGCGTCAGCGCATCAACTTTGATGTCTTTGATGCGGTCGCGTATTTTTCTCAAAAATTCTTTGTCAACCCTGCTGTCCATGTAGCAGAGGACAATATCTGTGTTGGAGGCTTTTCCGGCGTTGAGCATCTCCATGCGCAGGTCGGTGCTTCGAATGCGCCGGCGGATCAGCGCTGTGTTGAACACAATAGTTTCCACAAATCCATCCTTGGAACCGCGCAGAACCTTATCTTTTTCTGGTTCAGACACGCCGCGGGCAGGATAAGTGCGCGAATCGATTAAAATACATTCATCAAAACCGTCTATGATAATCGCAAATACACCACAAAGGATATTCTGAGAAATTTCATTAAAGTCTTTTGTGAGATCTACCTCAACGTAAGGCATGAGCTGGTTCAGTTCCTTTGCATTCTTGGGGAGGTCGTCGGATTTTAATCCCATCAGGAACTGTAGAAGCTTTTGCATCAGCACATCTTTGCAGAACCCGTCAACAAAGTAAAACACAGCGTTTTTGTCTCCGATCATCACATCGCGGCTCACAATGTCAAAGGATGCATCCGTATGAAGCAAATCTGCCATATATTGTTTATTTTGTTCAAAATCTTGATACATTTAGATAACCATGCCTTTCTAAACTATTTGATACTCAGCATCAGTATGTGTCAAAATCTGTATTTCATACACTCTTTTTCATCTTTCGTTCAATTATCGGTGCAAATATTGCAGGCTCGGCGAGAAGAAGAGTTTTCCGTGTAGCATTCTCCAAAATCTGACATATTATGATAATAACTATAAAAAAGAACAAGGAGCGGTACAGATATGCAGGAATGGAAACCACAGATGCCGTATATAGAGCAGTTTCCCGTGGCAATGGCATATGTACCATGGCAGAGAAATTGTACGATGTACGAAAATCTCGATGAAGCGTTTAAGACAGGTACGATATTTCCGGAACTCAATAAACCATTTTTAGGGAGGAGAGTGAAAGGATGAACGCAGGATGTAAACCTTGTATGGACTCAGAGCGGCAGCAATTCTTACAGGAAATCAGCAAGGCAGATTTTGTGCTGAAGGAGCTGAATCTTTATCTGGATACTCATCCATATGACCAGCAGGCGATGGAGCGGTTCGGACAGTTTAATGCACTCAAGAACAAAATGGTAAAGGAATATACCGAAAAGTATGGACCTCTTGTATTAAGTATCCTTGACATGGACAGCAGGGAATGGAAATGGGCCACACAGGATTGGCCGTGGGAAGGAGGCTATAACTAATGTGGAATTATGAAAAGAGATTGCAGTATCCAGTAAAGATTACCCAGACCAATCCACAGATTGCTCAAGTTATTATCAGCCAGTACGGAGGTCTGTACTGCACGAACCTATAAATAATCACACCTGCGAATAATAGTAGAAAGCATAGGTGTTATAGGTCTTGTTATATACAATCTTTTCGGCGACATTCCTGATGGCATTTCCTTTTTCAACTTGGGTTGCATTTTCACTTTTTAGTATTTCAAGCGATACGCGGATATTGTTGAGCAGCTTCTCGACATGGTCATCTTCAGATATGGCAGCGGGAGTGTCCTCGGATAGGTTAAGAATCTTTTCTGTAAGCTGGTTATGCTCCAACTGTATCCGCCGCTTGTTTTCTTTGTATTCTTCCAGCGTATCTATACCATCTATATAAGCATCCTTGATCTTTGCCAGTTTGATATCCAGCTTGGCGACTGCTCTGTTCATCAAAGCAATCTCATCTTCAGACTGAGAACTATTAATAATATTCAAGTGATAGATATTCCTGCTTTCAAGGACAGACTTCAATCCGGTTACCACACTTTGTTCCGCATCTCTCTCACTGACATAATGGGAATCTGTGCAGATTCCTTTGGTAAATTTATAACATTGGAAATAGCGGACTTTACCGCCGTTGACTGAGGCGTGTGCAAGGGAAGCGCCGCATGATGAGCAGTTCAGGACGCCCGACAGCCAGTGCTTGCAGGTCGAGACATCGCGGGGCTTGCGCGCATGGATAACTTTGGCAATGCGTTCCTGCGTCCGTTCCCATGTATCC
>CAMWJQ010000243.1 GCA_947174615.1 uncultured Lachnospiraceae bacterium | reverse complement strand
CCGATATCGCGACGGATACACAAACGGCTGACAATTCGACTTCACAGTGGCACGTACTGCCTCCAGAAGTCGCGGCAGCTGCCGATGCCGACTTTGTCGGCGATGTCTGGAAAATAGATGAAAATTCTTTTTTTATTGTAGAGGAAAATATTGAACTGCTTGACGATGGATCCCTTTTGGGCAGTTCCCCCTCAACCGCCGCAGATATTCCTGACTCTGCGCTGATTCCTGTAATTTATGACAGGGATACATATTTTTATATAAGAACCGCCTATGACGGCGGCAGCCGCTATGAGGATGCCGATGCCTCCTTTCAGGACTTGGAACTGTATACATCGGTTGATCTGAAGGGCAGTTTTGACAGTGATGGATTCCATGCCTCTGAGATAAGGATTATGAAAACCTCTTAGGAACTGTTAAGAAATACCTCCTCAAAGACGGCAGCTCCTTTTTTAAGTCTGCCCGAATGCTCATATGCCAGAAATATTCGCCTAGAAACAACAGCTTATGCAGTGCATCCTCGCACAGCAGCGCATGAACCAGTCTCGGAAACGAGTAAATTATCCTGCTCGCCTTGATGCACTCCATTTGCAGCTCATAAGGGGTCATCCGCTCCGGCATATGGACTGCATTGCCGTTATACCTGCTCCAATCTCTGTGGAGCAGCCTGTCCTTATGGCTCTCGTACACAGGTGTTCCCGGCACAAAGTACATGCACTGAATCAACGCCCCCTTGATATGGTGCTCAATCACAAACTTCGCAAGCTTCTCGCCGACGCCGACGGTATGATTATCTGCTCCGAGGATAAACAGCCCGCGGACACTCAGCCCATGCCGCTGAATATTTCGTATGGATTCCACAATCTTGTCTTTGCTGCTTTTCTTGTGATACAGCGCAAAGGATTCATCATCAAGAAACTCAATCCCCACCGCCAGCTCGGCAAAACCCGCCTTTTTGAGCAGCGCCAGCATTTCATTGTCCAATCCGACCTCCCAGCGCGCCTGTACGGTGAAGTGATATTGGATGCCGCTGTCAATGATTTTTTGCAGCACCGTCATCGCCCAAGTGCGGTCTGCAAAAAAGTTGTCATCGGTGATCCACAATGCCTTCAAAAGCCTGTGATGCCCCTCCTCCTGAAACGCAATTGTCTGGCGGATATCCTCTAGCACATTTTCGGGCGTCCTCGTCCTGACCCGCCGCCCGAAGTGACGAACCAGCGCGCAGTAATCACAGTTGTGGGGACAGCCTCTGGACGCGTGCACCTGCCCCCAGAGTGTGTTGTGCCCTGCCATTTTCTTATAATGATAGACTAAGTTTCTGTCTGGTATGGTCTCAAAATGCTCCGGCGGTCTGCGCTCGCCGGTATGAATAAGCCTGCCGTCTTTTCTATAAGCGACACCCGGAAATGTGGGCGTCACTTTCTTTTGCACGGCTTCCACCATCTCTACGATAGACTCGTCTCCTTCCCCCAGAA
Source organism: uncultured Lachnospiraceae bacterium (assembly GCA_947174615.1). Classification (GTDB taxonomy): domain Bacteria; phylum Bacillota; class Clostridia; order Lachnospirales; family Lachnospiraceae; genus COE1. The sequence goes on along the minus strand of CAMWJQ010000243.1, from coordinate 4,932 downwards.
GGACATAGTCGCAGTATTTCACAGCCTCCTTGTAGTTCAACGAGGCGTGGAGACCGCCCATCACGATGACGGCATTGCTCTTTTTCTGAAAATAGCGTGCCAGCTTATATCCCCGCACTGCATTAAAGGTAAAAATACCGATAAAAATCATGTCCGCGTCCACCAGATCTTCCACTGCCAGCCGCGAGATCGATTCACTGTACATCAGGGTATCCGGCACTTTTTCTTTTACAATCGTTGCCAGCGTGTTGAGACCGACAGAGGGCGTGCGGATATATCTGTCATATACAAAATAATTCAAAGGCGTCGGTTTGTAGGGTCTGTTTCCCGGCTCTATAAAACGTATTTTCATGCTTCAACCTGCTTTCTATCTTCGTTACGATTCGCGGCACAGAAGCCGCTCATAACAACGCTTCGGGGCGGTCAGCCTCTTATTTTGTACAACTGCCCTGATTTTAAAGGAAAATATACTTACAGATAAACAGGACTGCCAGCACGTACATCAGCGGTGTTACTTTCTTTGCCTTGCCGCAGCAGACATTCACTGCCACATAGGAAATGACGCCGATGGCAATTCCCTCTGAGATACTATATGCAAGCGGCATAGCAAGCATGCACAGGTACGCCGGAACTGCTTCTGTCAAGTCATCAAAATCTACCTTGATGATGGACGATACCATCAAAAAGCCTACAAAGATCAATGCCGGTGCCGTTGCAAATCCCGGTATTGCCGTAAAAATCGGTGCAAAGAAAATCGCAACCAAAAACAACAAACCTGTCACAATAGATGCCAGACCTGTCCTTGCACCCGCGCCGACACCAGCCGAGCTTTCGACAAAGGTTGTCGTCGTGGAAGTGCCAAGCACTGCACCCGCTGAGGTGGCGATGGCATCTGCCAGAAGCGCCTGCTTGATATTGGGAAGTCTCTCATCCTTGTCGAGCATGTCCGCCTTGGTGGCAACCCCCACAAGTGTTCCGATGGTATCAAACATGTCCACAAACAGGAAAGCGAACAGCACAACGATAAAGTTCGGAATGCTTACATTGGAAAAATCGCCTGCAAAGCACTGCCCAAATGTCTCTGACAATGCCGTAAAATCAGTGATGGCAAATGTCGGATACAAGGAATAAAAACCACTCTCAACATCAACGGTATAAATCCCCAATGCCTGACAGATCATGCCAAGAACCCATGTCGCAACAATGCCGATCAGAATCGATCCCTTCACTTGCAATGCATAGAGCACTGCTGTCAGCAGCGTGCCGATGATGGCAAGAAGCGCACAAATCCCCAACGTATGAAATTCCGACGCAAAACTCACATACGTTGTGAGCGTTGAGTCACTGTTTACGATCACATGCGCCCCCTGCAAGCCAACAAACGCGATAAACAGTCCAATCCCCGCGCTGACACCTTTTTTCAGTCCGCTGGGAATCGCGTTAAAAATCGCCTCCCTGACATTCGTAAGAGATAAAATAATAAAAATAATACCCTCCACAAATACTGCAAGCAGCGCCACGCGCCAGTCATAGCCGTAAGTTCCGCACACGGTAAATGCAAAATACGCATTGAGTCCCATGCCGGGCGCCAACGCAAACGGATAGTTTGCCATCAGTGCCATGACAGCCGTCCCGATAAAAGAAGCCAGACAAGTTGCCATCAGCACTGCCGTCGCGTCCATACCCGCCGCGGAGAGCAAGGATGGATTCACCGCGAGGATGTATGCCATTGTCATAAATGTTGTGATACCGCCAATGACCTCCGTCCTGACATCTGTTTTGTTTTCTTTGAGTTTAAATAACTTTTCGATCATTCTCACTCATCTCCTTTCATTGAATTTTCTTTGTTCCTCCTCATTTTATACTTTTTTTATAATTTATTCAATACTTCTTTGGGCATTCCACATTCAATTCCATCATAAATATTATAAAAAGCAAATTTTGGACATACTATATTTGTTATAAAATCTGCCGCTGAAAGGAATCCCTATGGAAAAAACGTATCTCTGCATCGACTTAAAATCATTTTATGCCTCTGTGGAATGCGTGGAGCGCGGTCTGGACGCCATGACTACAAACCTGGTGGTCGCAGACCCACAGCGGTCTGTCAACACCCTCTGTCTTGCCATCACCCCCGCAATGAAGAAACTCGGTATCAGGAACCGCTGCCGTATCGGCGAAATCCCCAATACCGTCAAATACATCACCGCCCCGCCCAGAATGCAGAAATATATCGACTATTCCGCAGAAATCTACGGCATCTATCTGCATTATATCGCCAAGGAGGATATCCATGTCTACTCTGTCGATGAGGCGTTTATGGAGGTCACGCCCTACCTGAGCCTGTACCGCATGTCCGCGAGAGATCTTGGCTTACGCATCATGCAGGAGATCTATAACCAGACGGGAATCCGTGCCGCCTGCGGTGTTGGAACCAATCTGTACCTTGCCAAAATCGCACTGGACATCACTGCCAAACCATCGCCGGACAGCGTAGGTATGCTGGATGAGCAGACATATATCCGTAAGCTGTGGACGCACAAACCGCTCACCGACTTCTGGCGCATCGGCTCAGGCACTGCCAGAAAACTTGCTTCTTATGGCATCGTTACCATGAGGGATCTTGCCAAAGCCGATGAGGATTTCCTGTATCGGCTTTTCGGCATCGACGCAGAACTCTTCATCGACCACGCCTGGGGGCGTGAACCTGTGACCATTGCGGAGATCAAGGCATACCGTCCTGCCAGTCAGAGCCTTTCCAGCGGGCAGGTCCTGATGAAGGATTATTCCTACAAAGACGGGGAACTGATTGTGAAAGAAATGTCAGACTTATTATGTCTTGACCTCGTGAGCCAAAATCTTGTCACGAAATCCATCACGCTGCATATCGGCTATTCTGGTTTTCATGTCGTGGAATACGCGCACGGCACGACGGCGCTCGACATTGAAACCAATGCCGACCTTGTCATCATTCCGGCAGTCACTGCTCTGTACCGAAAGATTGTCAATCCGCTGCTCTCGATCCGAAAAGTGACCGTCACATGCAATGATGTCCGCCCTGAGACCTGCTGCCAGAGCAGTCTGTATGTCAGTTTTGAAGAATTGGAGCGAAGCCGCAGACTGCAGAAAGCGGTTCTTGAAATCAAACAAAAATATGGAAAAAATGCGATTTTAAAAGGAATGAACCTTGAGAACAACGCCATGACCATCACCCGAAATAAACAGATCGGCGGTCACAGGGCATAACAAGATATGATATTTATATAGTAAAGGAAGAAAACGATGTCTGGAAAACCCCCCTATCCCATGTCCACAGAAAAACGCGCAAAACAATTTATGCCTTTTGCCGCCCTCACAGGTCTTACGGAAGCGCTCGAGGCAAAAGAGCATGTGACGGTCCCGCGCATTCTCCTGTCCGACGAGATGGCAGAAGAGCTTGACCGCAAAATGCATCTGTTACAGAAAGGAATCCTTGCCACTGTCGTCTATTATCATGAACGGGAATATGTGAAAGTTACCGGAATTGTGTCGCGGATAGACCTTACCAGCCGCGTACTGCAGATTGTACAGACGAAGATTTCGTTTGATGATATTGTGGAGGTGTGTCTGGCTTAAGGAACTGTGGACAGTTTGCCCAAAATCTTTTTGATCTTTACTTGACATCAGAGACTACAAGTGGTAGTATGATTATAAAGACTACTGATTGTAGAATAAATGATAACAGGAGGGGATCGCTATGCCGGAGATCCAGTTAGGTGTTATCGAATCCCGCTTCGCAGACATCATCTGGGCGCATGAGCCTGTGACTTCCTCGGAGTTGGTAAAGCTTGCGGCAGAAGCCTTTACATGGAAACGGACGACGACGCACACCGTCTTAAAACGGCTTTGCGGCAAAGGATTATTTGTAAACAATAAAGGAACTGTCACCAGCCTGATCACGCGGACACAATTTTATTCCATGCAGAGCCGCCAGTTTGTTGAGGAAGCCTTTGCAGGTTCACTGCCCGCCTTTATTGCCGCTTTCACACAAGACAGCCCCCTGACCCCCAACGAAGCTGCGGAAATCCGCCAGATGATCGACCACGCAGAGGAGGGATAAGATGATTTTCCTAAAAATTCTAAATATGGGCATCGCTGCAAGCTGGCTGATTACAGCCGTGTTTGTACTGCGCCAATTGATGAAAAGAGCGCCCAAATGGCTGCCCTGTCTGCTCTGGGCGCTCGTGGCAGTCCGTTTAATCTGCCCCTTTTCATTGGAAAGCGCGCTCAGTCTGATACCAGATGCAGAACCCATTCAGCTGTCAGCCACCTCACAGATATCCGTTTCACTTGCCGGCAAAGAACTTCTCTCCTATGACAAAATACCTGTTTCAAATGTACCTGTTTCAACCATGTCCAAAAACAACCTTTTCGATACCTTGACACATCTTGGAAGTTTGGTTTGGATTCTTGGGATAGCTGTGCTGGTATGTTATGCGTTTGTCAGCTCTATGCGGCTGCACCATAAAATGCAGGAGGCAGTCCCTTTGCAGGACAGGGTTTGGATCTGTGATGCGGTGCGCTCTCCTTTTATACTTGGCTTTATCAGACCGCGCATCTATCTGCCGTCTGACATGGATGCGGCTCAGATGAAGTACGTGCTTGCGCATGAAGAGGCGCACCTGCGGTGTTTCGATCACTGGTGGAAACTTTTGGCTTATCTGCTGCTTTGCATCTACTGGTTTCATCCGCTGGTATGGATTGCCCACGGTCTTTTCTGCCGTGATCTCGAGCTTGCCTGCGATGAACGAGTTATCAAAGATATGGATTTTGCTGGGAAAAAAGCCTATTCCTCTGCCCTTTTAGCGTGCAGCCTTCCCGGTCGGAGGGTCATGATCTCTCCGCTCGCTTTCGGTGAGGTGGGCGTTCGTGAGCGCATTCAGACTATTTTAC
>CAMWJQ010000242.1 GCA_947174615.1 uncultured Lachnospiraceae bacterium | reverse complement strand
AGTGGTTTTGCATGGCTTGATGCTAGTAACAGGAAGCCGAAGGCTGAACTGTTACTAAATATAACCAAATGAAATATAAAAATATTGAGTACGAGGTTATTTTATGATATACTATATCCAGAGTGTACGCTACTATAAAGATAAATGGTGAGAAGAATGTTTTTAATGTTAGGTAATTCAAAGGTGTTGTATTTTAATTTTCCTGATTTTACAGTGGAGATGATCAGAGAGGATCTGCTGCCGTACGCGCTTCGCTGCAATATCCAGCAAACACATACAATGCAAGGCATTTTATCCAATGTGCAGGAGGTAAAAAATTATCTGAGCAGCAGAATGCTGTCCTTGTCAAGAGACCATGCCAAGAAGATCTACGCCGCTTTTCAGATTCCGCAGGTGGACACGATTGACAACAGGGTAGACATCTGTATCCGATGCAAAGGAGTATCCATACAAGACAGTTATTGGGTTCAGGATGATGATGACACTGACAGATGGGAGGATGTCAATATTCGAAAAAACAAACTGAAAGATATTATTGATTTATCATTAGGCGGCTACAGTCCTACCATTACGACAAGTGCAATCTGTCCGGAGCTGACGACAAAGGGGCTTTTCCGCAAAGGCTGGATACGCATGGGAGACACGTTGTATCTGTTAAAATCAGATAAGACAAAGGATTCTGTGAATACCAGAATGGAGATTCTGGCATCAGAAATAATGGAATGTTTTGAAAACAAAATTGATAGTGTCAAGTACGAAGGCGACGACAAAAACATGATGGATGGGATGGGGCATGTATCGATCTGCAAAAATTTTGTCGGTGAGGAATATTCTTTTGTGGAAGCGTGGGAGGTCATAGATTATTGCAGGCGCTGTAACATTCCTTTCAAGGAGTACTGTCTTGATCGCTGGGGGACCGAGTTCGCCTGTATTCCAGTGCTGGATTATATTATTGTAAATACAGACCGGCATACGCAGAACTATGGATTCATGATGAACAATGAAACAGGCAAGATTGAACATCTGGCGCCGCTATTTGATTTTAACTGCGCACTGGTGGCGGATTACTTTGAACATGATGCGAGAGATACCTTGAGCCAGATGTTTAATTCCAAGGAAACCTTGAGAGAGCTGGCATATGAATATAAGGATCATGCCCAGCTTGTATTCAATGAAGAGAAGTTTATGAGTGTGGTTGAACGCAATGCGCATTATAAGTATATCTTCGAGAAAGTATACGCAAGAATCGCGGAATTAGGGATTGTCTAAAATGGGAAAAACAGAATTTATAATTGTCAACTTTGAGAAGCGAGTTATAGAAAACCCCGATAAACGTTACAGCGGTTAGAACCAAAATAGTCAATAATATATTACAGAAGTCTTGTGTTTATATTCTATATATCCGTCATTTTATCTGTAAATTGACTTCATTAATCAATGATAATGCAAAAAATGATTGATTGACCAATAGGGTAAAGCACGAGAAGCCACGATTTATTCTTTACACAGACTTTTTACAATGATAAAATAATCAAAAAGAGAGGACACGCAAACCTATGATTCGAGAAATCACAGAAAACGATTTTGACCAGCTCATGAAATTATATATGCAGCTGCATGATAATCCTTTCCCTGAGAAAGATCAGCATATCATGGAGATCTGGAACAGCATTCTTGCGGATAAGAACCATCATATTATTGTGGCAGAGGAGGATGGGGCAATCGTATCCTCCTGTGTATGTGTCATTGTTCCAAATCTTACAAGGGGACAGCGTCCCTATGCGTTGATTGAAAATGTGATTACAGATGAAAAATACCGCAAAAGAGGACTGGCGACGGCTTGTCTGAACTTTGCGAAAGAGCTTTCCCGGTGTCAAAACTGTTATAAAATGATGCTGCTCACTGGTTCGAGACAGGAGAGCACACTGAAATTTTATGAGCAGGCAGGGTATAACAAAAATGATAAGACAGCCTTTATTCAATGGCTGTGACGGAGGGATCATGATGGAGTACGATAAGTTGTTAGTGGAGGGAATGGGCTATAAATCCTGCTGGATGGTAATAGAAGGTTCCAGCCAGCAGGAGATTGCAGATACACTGTTGCAAAAAGATACAGAACGCTGTACCTATCAAGCGGGTCTGGAAAAGATACACCAGGCAGATTATGACGATCATACAGCATTTGTGACGGCAGATTTTCATCATACCAATTTTGTGATGGGCATTTGTCTTAGTAGATTTTTTGACGAGCAGGACAACATGCTTCCCCTATTGAAATCATTTCCAAGAGTATATCTCTATCTGACGCACCGCGTCTCTGAATGTCATGGCTTTGCTGTGCTGGAATACGGTGTGATCAAGCGTTTTTACTATTTTAATGAATACGACATTCAGGACATCGGGGAGCCGCTTTCTGCAGAAAAGAAACTGGGGTATCATTTGCCAAAAGATTTTGATGAGATGTGGGATCTTGATGATATTACAGATATGGACGAAGAAATCATTATCGCTCTGGCGGCAGAACAGACAGGCGTTGATGCGGCAAAGTATCCTTACGAAAATGTTATCGCAGGGAAACTTGTTTAAGATGTTTATTTCTCAATAACTTATAAGCTGATAAAATCTAGCGCAGGCGTGAATTGTAACGAAAGTATAACGAAAAAATACATATTTTATGCTTGACAACAGACCTTCCTGCGCGTATGATAACAATATATAGTGGCATAATACTACATAAGTTGCTGTGAAATTATTTTATGGAGGATTTTGCATGTTAAATTTAATTGTAATGGAGAAAATTGCAAAGTAAATATTGCAGGGGAGGATTTTTTAGCGTTATTTTTGTATTTGCGCTAGGAGTCTGCCCATTTGTCGGCGGCATAAGCTGTTGACGTTTTCGCCTTACAATTGTTTTATATGATGGTATATCGTTTTGAATCATTAGAACATGGCTGTATGGTCATGTTTTTTTGTACTCATATTTGGTAGAACGATGTAATAATTAGGATAAGGACCATGATATAGACCTTTCGGCATTCATGGTCTTTTTTGCGTTGTAAGGGTGTATTGGTACTTTGCAAAGAATAGTGTAACCCAAATTTGAATAGAAAGGAATATCAACATGAATATCAAAAAACAAACAGAATTTGACAAAATAAAGGAACGCTGGAGGGCGCTTGCGCTCACAGACCACGCAAAGGACATGATTGAAAAAGCTTCCTGTTATCTGGATGAAAGCGAGCTGAGAAAACAGCTCAAGGACACTACAAATAGTAAGATACTGCTTGGAAAGCTCGGAATGCCGCCCTTGCAGAATGTTGCGGAGGCGAAGGAGATTCTGGTAATCGCCGAGAAGGGCGACTGTCTGACGCCGTACCAGCTAGAGCGTGTGGAGAAAGTGCTGGTCGCTGTCCGTAGATTAAAGGACTATCTAGGCAGAGGGAAACAATACGAAAATCCATTGGCATACTATGAAGAAAATCTTGATGCAGCGGAAGCGCTTCGGGATGAGATCAGCTGTCAAATCAGAAATGGCATTGTTGATGATTATGCTTCCAAAGAACTCAGACAAATTCGATCTGACAAAATGCGCTGTGAAGAACAGATGAAGCAGAAGGCGGAGCAGATTATGCGCGCGAATAAGGAATACATGGCAGACAGCTACTGCACCATGCGCAACGGCAGAATTTGTATACCGGTGAAAAAAGAATATAAATTCAAGATTTCAGGAAGCGTGATTGACAAATCCGCTACAGGCAGCACATTTTTTATCGAGCCGGTCAGCGTTGCAAAGTACTATGAGGAATTGCAGCTATTGCAGATCAGCGAAGAGAACGAAGTGTACCGTATTTTATATACATTGACGGCAATGGTCGCAGAGTCCATCCCCCTGATGAATGAAAACATCCGACTAATGGAAAAGCTGGATTTTATCTTTTCCAAAGGCAAACTTAGCATGGACATGGATGCTGTGGAGCCAGCCATTAACACAGAGCGCCGTATTGTCCTAAAGGATGCAAGGCATCCGTTGATGGACAGGGCGATAAATGTTCCGCTGCAATTTGAAATTGGCAGACAGGCGCGAGGAATCATCATAACGGGTCCTAATACTGGCGGAAAAACCGTAGCGATTAAGACCGTTATGCTCAGTTGTATCATGGCGCAGTGCGGACTCCATGTTGCCTGCGGAGAAGCCGATATTTGTATGAACAGCAGTTATCTGTGTGATATCGGCGACGGACAGGACATCACAGAGAATCTGTCCACCTTTTCTGCGCACATCAAAAATGTATTGGAAGTACTGCACGAAGTCAATCGCGACAGTCTTGTGATTATGGACGAGATGGGATCTGGCACAGATCCGACAGAAGGTATGGGCATTGCGATAGCAATCTTGGAAGAACTTCGCAAAAGCGACTGCCTGTTTCTTGTCACGACACATTATCCAGAAGTCAAGGAATATGCAGATAAAACACAGGATATTATCAATGCAAGAATGACTTTTGATAAGGAGACCTTAAAACCAACTTATCAAATGGTCATCGGTGAAGCCGGGGAGAGCTGCGCATTCTACATTGCCGACAGACTGGGTATGCCGCATGAGATGCTGAAAACGGCAGTCAGAGCTGCTTATGGGGAAACAGCAGTCAAAGACTATCAATTTCACAAGGAGGAAAACACGATTCTCAAACAAAGTGCACACCAAAGTGCACACAAGATTGTAAAGTTGAAAAAGACATCTCCAAAAAAGAATCTTGATACAAAGTATCATCTGGGTGACAGTGTGATGGTATTCCCGGATAAAAAAATCGGCATTGTGTGTGAACCAGTCAATGAAAAAGGCGTTCTGCGCGTGCAGCTTTCGGACAAAAAAATCTGGATAAACCATAAGCGCATCAAGCTTCATGTGGCAGCGGAGCAATTATATCCGGCGGATTACGACTTCTCAATTCTCTTTGAGAGCGTACAAAACCGCAAGCTAAAGCATGAGATGGAGCGGAAATACACGGAGGAAGTACTATACTATAATGAATAATTTGTAACAAATCCATGTTATATCGTGAAAAAGGGATGCAGTAACAAACCAAATAAAGATTGACATGCAAGGTCTAATGTGTTAAACTAACAATAGGTTTAATGCATTAGACCTTGTTTTACAGATGTGGAATATACAGCATCCGCAGAGACTACAACAGACGAACATCGTATGGTTATTCCACAATACTTTATACAAGGAGGATCAGGGATGTCAGAGCGTTTTCCGTTGGAGGAATTAAGAGATTTATTGAACAAAGCAAAAGAGATGGATGCGAACTGCAAACAGTTTGGAGCGAACGCGCATAAGTATCAGTGGAATCCGCCGGCGTCTCTTGAGGAAGTGGAAGATTTTGAACAGAAAATCGGCGTCAGGCTGCCAAAAGAATACCGCAGTTTTCTATTGTTGGCAGGCAACGGCGGTGCCGGACCTTATTATGGTCTGTTTTCTTTGCAGGAGGTTTTGTACTGGCTGGAAGATGACATGGATCTCAAAAAGGAACCTGTATTGTATCCGGGGATCGAGATACCACAGGAGGACTATGAAGAGGAAGAACTTGATGCTGAGGAATATGACTGTGAGCATATGATTGAGGACGCGGAACAAGAAAACGAACCTGAGTCTGAAGAGGAAAGCTGGCTACAGGGCTGTATACCGATTGGCAGTCAAGGAGATTCTTACTTTATGTATTTATTGCTGTCAGGTCCAAATGAGGGACGGGTTGTGTATGTGGAAAGTGAACTGACATACGTTTTCTTTCCAAGGGAACAGGGCTTTCTTGCATGGTACAAAAGATGGCTGCGTGAAATTAGCGGCGGGTATCGCATTTTTTGGTTTGGAACGAATTTAGACGGCGATGAAAATGAGCTGCGGGCGTGTTACAAAAATACCGCAGACAAAGATGAGAAACGGCTGATTCTTTCCAGTATGAAAAAATTCCCAAGTCTGTCAGCAGCGTCTAAAGCGTGGATTGCGGAAGCAGCACAGGAATATATACAGGAACCGGACGCAAGATGGCTGCTGGACTTATTGCAGACGGCAGGAGCGAAAGAGCCAGATGCTTTTCTGGAACAGCGCTGGGAGCTGGGATTGTATGATGGAATTATCTTAGAAATCTACTATGTCCTCCATCATTGCAGGAAAGAAGATGAGGAAGAGACAAGTGCTTTCCTGGAGCATTGGGGGAAACGAATTATGAAGGTACTGCCCCAGATTTCCCAAGGACACTGGTATATCGCGTTTGAAACCTTCAAAAAATGTTCTTGGCTGAAGCTGCGGGATGCAGCAGGACTTTTGGAAATTGCGGATAAAAAAGTAAGACCAGAGTTACTGCGTACCTTCGGAGCGTTTCCAGATGCGGCGCAAAATTTGAACCTGTTTCTGAAAGAACTGGAA
>CAMWJQ010000241.1 GCA_947174615.1 uncultured Lachnospiraceae bacterium | reverse complement strand
ATTTTAGGAAATACCACACTTCTCCTGAAGATATGCAAGCCAGTCTTTTCTTTTCATAACAGAACATTTCTTCTTTATGCTCTTTCCGTTTTCATCCGTATATGTCACTTTAATGCCTGTTGGAATAATTGGAATCAATCCGCCAATATTACAAAGTTTCAGTTCCTTAATATTCTTATATGGCGCGCTAAAATTCGTTAAACCGCCAAGACCTCCCACAAACACAAGCTTTTCCGTCGAAAAGAAATAGTTTCCTCTGGTCTGTGAGCCAAACTCCCACAAATCACCTTGTGTGTGTTCCTGAATTGTATCAATCGGACCAATGAGCGCCGTATCTCTGAGTAATTTTTCCCACTCTGCTTTTTTCTTTTCTGTCAATTTCATTTGTATTTTCCCCCTTACTATTCCGAATATATATTCGCTATTTGCAATTCTATACTATCATTATATGATAAAAATATCAAGTAATATTTTGCAACTTCTTAAACTTCTTAAAAAACCCATTCATATAATATAGCCAGTAATTCCCGGGCATAGTATGTCGGAAGCAGCCACAGCGCAGTTTCCCCAGAGACAGCGCCGTATTCCAGCCCAAGCCCCTCCGCGACTTTGCCAGCGCGGTACTCATGATAATTATTAGTCGCAATCGCAATCTGTTCATTGAGTCCTTGTTCTTTGATAATTTCATAGGAAAAGGCAAGATTCTCGCGCGTTGTAGTAGATTGATCTTCTTTGTAAATACGTTTTGACGCAATACCATTCTTTACAAGATAAAGATACATACATTCCGCCTCGGAAATCGTCTCGTCGGCACCCTGACCGCCGGATACAATACATGCCGAATCAGGATTGGCATTCAGATAGGCTAATGCAGCTTTTAGCCGCTCCTCTAAAGCGATGCTGGGACGTTCTCCGTAAACCTTACAGCCCAGTACAACCACAGTCGCATTCGGCACAGCAGGCGTGCCTGCAGCCTTGATCATCAGCGTGGTCATTATGACTACAAGAATCACACCCAAAACGACACCTGCTGCGAGAATACTCAATAGAATCTTTCCAATCATCCTCTGCCAGAGTACACGCAGCATTTTATGCACAGTCGGCATAAACAGCGAATAGAGTACGATACAGGCACAGATTATGATTCCTGCCGCGTTTCCGACATTTAGTATCCGCCTTCTCACAACAGGCATAAAAAAACCGCCAAATCCTGCAATTCCAAACAAAAACAAGAATATTCTTATTATTTTTAGTATTTTCATCATTTTCTTTATTTCCCCTGTATGGACCTGTGCAAAAAAGCGGCAGAAAAAACTCTGCCGCTTTTTTTGTTCTATAAAACGATGCTCTTCATTATAAATCCTGAGCAAATAACTCTGTACCATCACTGAGTCTGTAAGAAATACGTACAGTCAGAGAATCATCGCCTACTTCTTTTCGGAGTTCATCACGGATAGGCTCAAACTGATCTGCTGTGCTGTCATACTGCTGCTGCATTGCAGCCTGCATCTCTTCCATATCCTCATCTGATAAAGAATCACCATCTAAATCTAACGCATCTTCTGACAAGATAACAGCCAAAACCAAGGTGTCACCATCTGCCTCAAATGCAGTTGTCATCTGTCCGCCAAACATCGTATCAAACAATGTTACATATGTAGAAGCCATCTCTGAATTAATCCAATCCTCTACGTTTCCATTTCCGGCAGAAGCATCATCTGCTGCATCTGTGTCTGCAACAGTACTCTCATCTGCCACGTCTGCAACAGTACTTTCATCTGCTGCCGGCTCTGCATCTGCAGCCACAGTATTTGTCACTGCTGCATCCTCCGCCGGCGCCGGTGTTGTATCTTTTGAACCACAAGCTGTCATCGCAAACATCATGGATGTGACAACTGCTGCTGATAATACTACATTCACAATTTTCTTTTTCATTTTAATATCTCTCCTCATAAATTCATAAATTCTTGTTTAATGTCTTAACAATTTAGCAGTTTATCACGAATCGAATAGCATGTCAACTTCACGAACAGATTTTTGTAGAATTGGACACATTTACTTAAAAATCGTACTAATAATCATAAATATTGCACAATACAATATAAACTATTGTTTATTTTGCACGAAGTTCTAGTTCGTCCGGCATCAATGGGATCAGATTTCTCCCCATTTTATGTTCATATACAAGATTTCCGCCTGCCTTATTTTCAGCCGTTTCCGCCTCTTGCCGTGCAATTGCCTGCGCATCACAACTATCCAGCAGGAAGAAATGTCTGGCAGACCAAGTGTTATCCTTCTGAAGCTGAAGTTCTGTAATGACATACCCTAGCGTATCCGCATGCCCCAAAAAGCCCGAAACATAGGTCTTTAACAATAAAACCGGCGTCTCCTCCCCGCTGTATGTGACAATATTGCACCCGCTGACAGCATCTGCCAAAAGCTTTTCACCCTGCTTTTGGTTTTGAAGCACTTTTTGAAATTCATGATACATATGGTTCTGTTCATAAATCTCAAACAGCGCATCCATTAGAAGGACTGCCACTGTCTGAGCGTTTTTCTCATCTCCGATCTGTATCACAAACCGTGGTTCTTCTCCTTCCGGTGTCAGGTATGTTGAAAAAATCGGAAAACCATTTTCTTCACTGTAACCGTCTGGCAGCGGAATCTGTTTTCCGGTTCTTGCATCTGTCACCCGGAGCGCATATCCGCCGTCACCGCCATTGTAACCCAAATTCACCAGATCAATCTTCTCCTCAAAGCCATCGCCGTTGAGGTCTATACTTTGTGGAAAATCTACTATTGAAGTCCGCTCATGGTGATTTGGAAAAAGCGCCTCAAGCTGTCTGGCATCTTCCGTCACAAGATCCTTCACATTCTCCCCATTGATGATATATGGATTGACAGATGCTGTATCCGCCGCGGTGTCTGTCTCCGTGTTCTGCCCCGAGGCGTCCGGAGCTATACTGCTCGAATCGAGCGTATCTGAATGTTCTGTATATGGAACCCAGATGCCATCTGAACCATATGGGCGGATCATTTGAACCGATACCGTGCTTCCATCTTCATAAAACTCAAACGTCACTGTACAAATGTTCTCATCCGCCGCTGATTTTCGAACGCGCGTCCCGACTTTATTGGGATTATTCAAGATGTTGAGCAGTGAAACAGCAGCCGTGTCGGGCTCAAATAATTTTTTATAGATATCGCTGTTCTGATTTTCTTTTGCATTCTTGTTCAAGGCTTCCCCTGCCCCATTAAATGAATAATAGTCCATCATCGTCTCTGTAATGCCGTTTGGGTATGCATGATGAAATTCTTCTGCAATGCAGATGCCGTCCATATGCTGCAGAGACTCTGACGTAATGACACAAGTGCCATCCTCCATATTGTACGTGAGCAGCTCCCGCCAAACGGTGACATGCGGATCAGATACCCATGCATAATACAATATTTCGGCAGCGTGTTCTGTCGCGCTGACGATATAGTACATATCACCCCACGGCCATGGACTTGACCAGCCAAATGAAGCTGGATCGCCTTCACCGTCCACGCCCGAAACGAGCAAATCCTGTTCGATGAACTGACGCTTCACATCATCGCTGGCAAGTTTTTGGATGGTCTTGGCATCACGGTCGCAGAATGCGATCGCCCACTGTTCAATCGTCTTTGCTGCAGCAGGAAGCTTCAGCGCGTCGGCTTGTTCCTGTAACAATACCTCGTCTTTGACGAAAATCGACCCATTTTCTATGGAAGCTGCCACGTCTGTATTTGTTTTGTGCAGTTCAGAAGATTCCTCTGCGTCAAATCGCAGCAGACCATGACCAATGTGTGTAAACTGATAGTGATACTTTCCATCATAGGTAACTGCCTTCACGCAATCCGACGCAATATCATACGTCCCAAAAATCAAATAGGAGCTGAATGGATCATAGCCAAAAGAGAATTCTCCGTCTTTGCCCAGACTCAGTCGGGGCGTAAAGCTATACACATCGTCATACACGGATTCCTCCTGTTCAGGTTCGGGCAGAAACATCACATATTCACCGGCGATCAAATCTACAGAATTTTCCTTTTGAGCGTCCATTTGTACTGGCGTATCTGTCTTTTGCAGTTCTGTCTGTGCCGCCGCATTTCCCTTTTGAGTGTCCGCTTGTAATGACGCATCTGTCTTTTTCTGCGTCATAAAGCAGACGGGTACAATAACACATGCCAACACTGCTGCTGCCAGCAGCCAGAATGCGGGCTTCTTGTAATTCAAAACATTTTTCACGCGCTCTTTTACACTGACCTCGCCAAAGGCTATTGGACAAGCCGCTATCATGCGGTGATTCACAGTGCTGTTGAGCAGTGCTTGTGAGTACGCTTTTTTATATTCTGAGCCAAGCTCGCGGACAACATACTCATCACAGATCAGTTCGATATCCTTACAGAGCATAATGTAGGCAGCCCACACACAGGGATTGAACCAATAGACCGATAAGATCAGAAATCCCAACGGTTTGATCAGATAATCCTTTCTCCTTTTGTGTGTCAGTTCATGCCGAATCACATAGGGAATCTCGTCACACGAAATACAGCACGGAATGTAAATGCGCGGATGCAGGATTCCAAACAAAAACGGACTTTCAATCGCATCACTCTGATAAATCTTTACAGAATTATGCTTCTCGTTCATATTATCGTAATCAATTATAACATCTGTCGGAACAGACATCCTGACACGGCTTTTAAGCCGCAGATAACTAAACAGCATGTATCCAAGCATCAACGCTGCGCCGGCAATCCATACCTTCGCACAAAACATCCATGCTGCCTGCGGAGTCCATCTGTCCATTTCAGCAGCGGAAACGTCTATATTCTGAAGCGGATGACTGGCAGGCTTTTTCACAGCAGTAGCTGCTGTGATATTGTCTACAGGCTGTTCCATTTCATAGAGATATGTATCCACCACCTTTGAATCCGGAATCAGGCTGAAGATAGATTCAATAGAAAACGGAAAAATCAGCCGGATTCCAACCAAAAGCCACAAGAAACTGCGCATTCTTTTGGGTGCCTTCCGCAGTAAGAACCGCACCAATAAGACTGCCAGAATCAAATAGCTTGCAGAAATGCTCATGTGAAAAAGCTTCATAAAGAGACTCATTATTATTTTTGCCATATGCTCCTCCTTTTTCAGCGATATCCTATTCTTTATAAGTATCAATAATCTTTTGAATCTCATCGACTTCCTGCTTTGAGAGGTTCTTTTTTCGCGCAAAAGCTGCAATAAAACTTGGCAGCGACCCGGAAAAAGTGCGCTCTACAACCTCCGCGCTCTCTGCCGACTGCACATCCTCCCGAGAGATCAGCGAGGTCACGACAGCGCCCTCGGATTTTAGCACACCCCGTTCAGAAAGTCTGCGTATTACCGTGTATGTAGTGGATTTCTTCCACTCCAATGCCTCATTGCACAGACGAACCAGCTCACTGCTCGTCACGGGTTCATTCTCCCACAGGATTTCGCAGAAACGGTACTCGCTCTCAAATATTTTTGGTACTTCCATTCTAATCCTCCACCTTTCTGTATTATCTTCGTTAGAAATTCCATACGTTAACCACATCAATGCTGTATTGAATTTCGCAGCTATCTATTATCAAATAAGACGGATCTGACAGCACATACTATCGCGCTATCTCTATTCCTGATGTTTGCAGCTTTGCCAACACATCCTCATACTCCAGCCGGCACAGACGCAAATCCACTTTCTTTAGTTTCGGCATTTTCTGCAGCAAGCGGCAGTCGGAAAAATTGGTATTGTACAAAGAGAGCGTCTCGACATTCTTGCAATTTTCCAGAAAAGAAAAGTCCTCAATACAGAGCTGTTCAACCACCAGGTTCTTTAAATTGCACATCCGCCCGATCAAAGACCAATCACTAAGCGCATAATAATATGGTTTTTGCAGTGAAATGTGTTTATCAGGCGGAACAATATAAATCCAGTGGGTACTGCCGCCGGCGCGAATATGCCTGTTTTTAATCTTTAACTTAAATGTCTTTATCTCCAAAAGTGTTTGCTGCCATTCCTGCGGTGTGGCAGGCACTTTTCCAAAGCGTTCTTGAATCATCAGCGCGAGAAAGGGATGGACCGCAATACCGCCTGCCTCAGGCTCCTCATTAATTTTCAAAGCTATCTCATCATCTATTTGAAGAAACAAACGCTGAGGGCGCACGACACCCGGTATCTTGGGATTGATAAATTCATCTCGCACATGCTCTGACATAGCGCGCGCATTTCGATAAACCAAATCATAACTTTTCCGTAATTCTTCGTCCAGTTCTTCGCAGACCCGCTCCAAAGCAGCCAGAAGCGTTTCATCTTTGACGACTGGCACCGCAAGCAGCGCGGCATTCAAAAATTCGAGATTCTCCCGTTCTTCCAGTTCTTTCAGAAACAGGTTCAAATTTTGCGCCGCATCTGGAAACGCTCCAAAGG
>CAMWJQ010000240.1 GCA_947174615.1 uncultured Lachnospiraceae bacterium | reverse complement strand
GGACAGTGTTGCACATAAAATGATGAAAAAAATGAAGGAAAGGTGATTAATATGAAAAAGGGAATGGTTATGTTCGCATCAACATTGGCAGGAGGAATTGCAGGAGCAGTAGCAATGTGGAAAATTAAAGGGAAAAAAGAAGCGGTGGCGAGGGAGTTTTCAGATAAACATTTATCTATTATGCTTATGTACAATCAATGGCTTGCTACTAAACAGGAAGGCAAATCGGTTGTTTCATTTTTTAAAGAGAATGGATATAACAGTATTGCGATATATGGGATGAGTTATGTAGGTGAACGGTTACTGGAAGAATTAAAAGATTCAGAAATTATTGTTAAGTATGCAATTGATAAAAACGCGGATCATATTTATGCAGATGTTGATGTGGTATCGCCAGAAGATGTATTGGACGAGGTAGATGCAGTTGTGGTGACATCTAATTTCTATTTTGATGCAATAGAGGAAAAACTACAGGATAAGGTGGATTGTCCTATTATTAATTTCGAAGATATTTTGTATGAAGTCTAGTTAAGGACAGAAAGTTTGTTGCAAATGAACAAAAATAAAGTAAAAATAACAGTGATAATTCCAATATATAATGCAGAAGAATACATAGCCCAGTGTCTTGAATCGCTTATGCGGCAAACATACAGGGATTTTGAATTGATTATAGTGAATGATGGATCGACAGACAAGTCTGCTGAAATTTGCAATAGATTTGCTGGACAGTATGAAAATATAAATGTAATGCATAAACATAATGGAGGTTTAATTTCTGCTAGAATATCCGGGTTGCAGAAAGCATCTGGACAGTATATCGCTTTTGTCGATGCAGATGATTGGGTAGACCAAGATTTTCTTGAGCTGCTTGTAACGTGGATGGAATCGGAACAGTCGGATATTGTGATGATGGGCTGTATAAAGGAAGAAAAAAATACATCTGAGAAAATGTACAATCGCTTTGAAAAGGGGGTTTATGAGAGAGAAAATCTGGAAAAGAATGTTTTTCCTCAGATGCTTCATTTCCAGGGATTTTATGAGTTTGGTATTCTGCCTTTTATGTGGAATAAGTTATATAAAAAGGAATTGCTGTTGGAGTGTTATGACGGGATTGACACGGATATTTATGATGGTGAGGATGCTGCTGTCGTATTTCCGTATCTATTGCATACGTATAGGGCAGTGATCTGTGATGATGTTATGTATCATTATCGTATCCACGGAACATCGATGACGGCGCGTAAAAAACAGGATTATTACGCAAATGTAGCAAAATTGTATTTGCATCTTTATAAAAGATTTATGCAATCGGAGTATCAAGGATGTTTGCTGAAACAATTAGACCAGTATATGCGCAGGATGATATGGAATGGGAATCCAGGAAGCTTTATTGATACGGATGAGAACGTTTTCCCTTTTGATAAGGTTTTCAAAGGGGCATCCATTATCTTGTATGCTGCTGGTAATGTAGGAAGACGGTATCATGCACAGATCCAGAAAACAGGATACTGTTGTCTTATGGCATGGGTAGACCAGAACTGGGAGCAGGAGGAACTGCAGCAGTTGGGTGTTGAATCCCCAGATGTAATAGAAGAAAGGGATTTTGATTATGTTGTTATCGCAGTGGAAAAACTGGAAACTGCTAGGCAAGTGAAGGCTTTGTTGCTTGCAAAAGGGGTTGTGGATTCAAAAATTATTTAAAGGGGATGGACAAGATAGTGAGTGCCAAAAATCATTTATGTGTGGAAGAGATTGTGGAAAGAATAAAAGTAGAAACGGAAAGGGAGAAAGATGATCCTTTTCTGATGCCATACTATTTTGATTTTATAGAACAAGTAATGCGGGTTAAGGAAATTGTCATAGTCGGAGCTGGAAATTATGGAAGGGATTTGTATAAAATATTGAAACAGAACAGGATTAATACCGTAAAGTGTTTTGCGGATAACGGGTATGAACGATATAAAAACGGCGTGTATGGAAACAGGGTTCTGTCTCTTACAGACGCGGTTGCCCAGAATGCAGGTGCATTTTTTGTTGTAACTGCGCAGTGTTATGTCATGGAACTGATCAGGCAACTAGTCAGACTCGGGGTTGATATAGACAGGATGGATTGTTTTATTGTAGTAAACACAGGAATGATTTTGTAAACAAAGTGACAGAGCAGGAGGAACTGCAAGCATGGAAAGATTGGCGTTGATAGTTCATAGATATGGATTAGATGTTAACGGAGGAGCAGAATATCACTGCCGTATGATTGCGGAACATATGGCAGGACGATATGATGTTGATGTCTTGACTTCAAGGACTAAGGGGATTTCTCCATGGGATAATGTGTATGATAAAAAGGAAGAGAAGGAGGGGGGGATAAAAATTCTGCGCTTTGAGGTGGAAGATGCATCTGTTTTTCCGAGCGATTCTATTGAGCAGACAGGACCGTATTGTCCTTCGATGATGCAATATCTGAACAAACATTACAAAGAATATAAGGCAGTGATTTTCTTCACACTGAATTATTATACAGCGTGTGCAGGATTGAAATTGAATATAAATAATTCAATTTTTCTTCCCACGGCTCATGATGACAATGCAATCTGGTCGGAAAAGTATGGTGAGGCTTTTTCGTATCCACGGGGGATTTTGTACAACACAGTGGAAGAAAAGAATCTGATCGAATCGATTTATGAAGTGGGCAATATACCTTCAAGGATCGGATGTTTTGGAATAGATATAAAGGAATATGAAAGAACTGGAAACAGCATAGACAAGGCAGGTAACTATATACTTTATGCGGGAAGGGTAAGCAATAGTAAAAATTTTAAAGAATTAAATAAGTATTTTATAAAGTATAAAGAACGAAATCCTTCTGATCTAAAATTGATTGTTCTTGGTGAGATGGATAGAGGAATGGAAATCATAAATCATGAGGATATCATATTTAAAGGATTTGTATCTGATGAAGAAAAGAATCAATACATAAGAAATGCTTTAGTAACTGTGTTGGCTTCAAAGCACGAAAGTTTGTCGATTATCGTGTTGGAGAGCCTTGCGTGCAGTGTTCCAGTATTGGTAAATGGATGGTGTGAGGTGCTGAAAGGGCAGTGCATAAGAAGTAATGCTGGATTATATTATACAAATTACAGAGAATTTGAAAAAGAATTGACACTGTTGTTGGAAAATGATGATCTGAGAAGTGCGATGGGGGAAAACGGAAGGAATTTTGTTAAGTCCAATTATTCATGGGAGAGGATTATACAAAACATAGATTCTTTGATTAATGAGGTATGCAGTGAGAAACAGAGCTGATGTTAAAATAACAATGAAAGAGTGAGAATAAAGTATGAAATCAAAAGTTTTGATATAGGGAACCGGAAGGACATGTGATCAATATATCAATAGTATACATTATCAGGAAATATTGGAAAAGATCGAGGTAGTAGGCGTTACATCAGCAGATCAGCAGTATTTTTCTATTGACGGATATTTGTATTATACATTTCAGGAAGCAATCTGCATTGAATTTGATTATCTTGTCATAGCAGTTTCAAATCTATCACTATACAAAGAAATGAAGGAGCAGGCGATATCGGCAGCAGGTGTTGATATTACAGAAAAAATAGTAACAATCCAAGCCTTTGCAATACCTGGATTTGATCTGGAAAAATATATGGCTTTACAAAATTCACGGACATCCATTATTGCTCGAAACTGTTGGGGAGGTATTATTTCACGTAATCTTGGATTGCAGTTTCATTCTCCTTTTATAAATATGTTAATAGACGAAACACAGTATTTGAAATTATTGGAAAAACTAAAATATTATTGTGAATGTGATTTGAAATTTTATAAATGGAGTTATAATGAACGAACAAATCTTACGTATCCAATTGTGATGTTAGATGATATTGAGCTTCATTTTATTCATGATACTAGAATGGAAGTTGTCAAGGCTAATTGGGATAAGAGAGTAAAGCGAATTAATTATAAAAACCTTTTTGTTATGATGGACACACAAAACAAGGATATTTTGGAGCGATTCGATAAACTGCCTTATGAGCACAAAGTTTGTTTCGTACCATTTGAAAGTGATTTATCATCAGCGTGTTATCTGGAAACAAACAACAGCCTGAAGGAAACATTTTGGGATGTGGTAGTTAATGGAATTGCAACCGGAAGATTTCAAAAATATAACTGTTTAGATATGTTATGTGGTGAACATACGATGAGAGCCTTATGGAAATAATCTGTTTTACATTGATAGTGTACTGTTATGAGTTAGTTTAAAGTGGGTAAAGTTTACTGACATAGGTACAAGAAAGGAATAACATAAAATGAGTAATGTAAAAGTATCTGTCCTGACGTATGTCCTGAACGATGCTGCACATATAGAACGATGCGTGCGCAGTGTCATGTCGCAGACATTGCAGGATTTGGAAATCTTGCTGATTGACGGCGGCAGTACGGACAAAACGCTCGAGATACTGGAAAAGCTCGCCATGGAAGATACGAGGATTAAGCTCATCCACAGCGGTGCTGGCGTAGGAAAACAGTTTAATACGGGGCTAAGACTGGCATCGGGGAAATACATCGGCATCTGTGAATCAGATGATTATATACTGCCGGATATGTATCGGTGTGAGTATGAAATAGCAGAGAAATATCAGGTGGATGTACTGCGGGCAGATTATGTGCGTTTCAGTGAGAGGGGAAACACTACATATACTTTTCCCCTTGAAACTGCCGCGGGTATGGGAATCTATGATACCCTGCTGTATCCACAGGAGGACTTTAGATTTCTGGGTATGGGCGTGAACGGATTTTGGACAGGTCTGTATAACAGGGAGTTTTTACTTAAAAACCAGATTTTTATGAATGAGACGCAGGGGGCATCTTATCAGGATACAACATTTGCATTTCTGACAGAATTGTATGCGCGCAGGGCATATATTATGAACAATGCCTTTTATCATTATTGTATGGATAATCCAAACTCGTCTGTCAACAGTCCGAAAAAGATAACCAGTTTTGATGAAGAATATCAGATGTTGAAGGTGCAGTTAAAAAGACGTGGCATGTGGGATAAATATAAGGAGATATACTGGAACTGGAGGCTTACTGGTCAGTTTTGGTTTTATGATATCTTATCGGATGAGATGCGGACAGTATATATCCCTCTTGTGTATGAAAATTTAAAGTATGAGATAGAGACAGAGAACTATCAGGGAATGGAACTTGACCAGAAGGGGAAGGAGCTTTGTGATGCTGCGCTGGGAACATTGGATAGATTCAGGAATTTTTGGGATTCATATGATACTGTATACAAACAGGAAGAACAAAAGATGAACAGGATGATGACAGACAGGGACATTGTTATTTTTGGAACCGGAAATATTGGTCTGCTTGCTGCTTCTTATCTGCGATTGTCTGATAAAATGATTTGTGTGGGTATTGATAACGATTCTGATAAGTGGAATAAGACATGGAACGGAATACAGATCCTGTCGCCGGAAGAAGGAGTTAGAATGTATCCGGATGCTGTCTATGTGATTGCCAATGTAGTTCATTTCCGTGAAATGAAGGAACAGATGGAGAATATGGGGATTCAAAAAAGGAATATCACCATATGTAGTAAGTATGACCTGTTATTAAAGAGTGTATTCAATATTTTGATAGAGAAAGACACAGAGGATGAGTATGCAGGATGAGAAGATACATAAAAAGGTGATACTTTGGGCAGCTGGGGCAAATGCAAGAAAAATGGTGAGCTGTTTAAGGGAAAACGTGTTGGTTAGCGCGGTCATTGATAATGACGCGCTGCGGTGGGGAGAGCTGTTCTGTGGCGCGCCCATTATCCCTGCCGCTGATATTTGGAAATATGAATATAACTATGTTGTCATAACTACGCCGGATTATGAGGATATCTTATGTCAATTGGGAAATATGGCAATCGACAGTGGGAAGATTATCACTCCGTTTGCACCGGACAGATGCAAGAGGGATACTTGGCGAGAGATATTTCATGTCGGGGAACTGTTGTATTATGTATTAGAATTGCGAATAACCAAGATGTCTCATATCTTGGAAAATGCTCCATATGAGATAAGCGCAGGAATTGAAAATGAACATATTAAGAGACCTGTGATCAGGTCGATAGACGAAACATTGGAAAAACTAAGGGAAGGTTATTCAATGAGCCGTTACGGCGATGGGGAACTGAATATGATTTTAGACCGCAATTTTTCGACTTTTCAGGTACCAGATAGATTGTTGATATTAAAATTAAGAGAAATACTTCAAAGCACGCAGTCAAAGCATATGGTATGTATTCCGGATATCTATGGAGATTTTTATAATCGTAACCAAGAATTTAAGAGCTGGTTTCGAAGACATCTTGCAGACGGTGGTAGAGAATATGATTACAGCATTTTTGATATGGATAAAGTTTACTACAATGCATTTATCACACGACCATATATAGAT
>CAMWJQ010000239.1 GCA_947174615.1 uncultured Lachnospiraceae bacterium | reverse complement strand
GGAATCTACTGGGATTCACTGGCTTCTTAGTGGTACAAACTTTTTACTCTCAAGCTTTTATTTCAATTACTTTTATTTCAATTACTTTTATTTCCTGCTTCATTTTAATCGCTCGCTAAAAAACGCCACGTCCTATCTATACAGTTCTCTAAAATCTGCATAAACCCGGCTGCACAATCGTTCCTGCATAAAAAACTGCGATCCTGTCCGCAAATGCAAAGTCAATGTCATGCGTAATCAATACGATATTCTTTCCATCCTCTGCCATCTCCCGAAACATCTTTAATGCCTCTACTGCCTGCTCCACACTCATGCCCGGCGTCGGCTCATCTGCAATGACCAGCCGCACATCTGTTATCAGTGCAGTGGAAACCAGCACACGCCGCACCATGCCGCCGGAAAGCTGAAACGGATAACAATTCTCTGTATCTGCTGGCAAGTCCTGTCTTTTATGAACAGTTCACTATGAGCCTGTCAAACGTATGCCCTCTGCGAAACGCCTCACAATATGCCTTGGTACATTCCCTGTACTGGGCAAACTTCATTTTTGCAGTCTCCACATCACTATAAACCTTCCATGTTCCCACATATTGCACCCCTGCTGAGCTGCTTTTCATAAAAGCTGCCACATCCTTTGGAGGATATCCAAGAAACAATCCTATTTCATGCGGGAATGCTTCTTCTTTTCCCTTCAGGCGCCGCACCAGTTCCACAACACAGCGGTCAACATGATCGACAGGATAATTCTTTTCTTCCAGTATTTCTTTTGCAGTCTTGTCTTTAAAATCCTCCGCCAGTTTTTCTGGTCGATACATATAAATCAATGCTTTGCATCCCATGTACTTTACCGGAAGCATCCTTATTCCGCCGGGTACAAGACTGCTATTTAACTGTCGGATATTTTCTGTCAATAAATTTCCTTCCTCTATCGGACAGGTGAACAAACTGCCTGTCTTCATTCCTGCCATTGTAGGTGAACAGTGAAATATTACCAACTCTTCCAACATCTTCTATTCCCTTCCTTTATTTTCAACTTAACAATTTTTGTTAGTTTTGACTAACATCTATATAAAAGAAAAATGCCTTTTGGCATCTTAAATGTAACAGATTTCTATGTAAAAATCTCTGCATCATAGTTAGCTATAGCTAACTATGATTACAATAGCATAATCCAGATTATATGTCAATAACTATGATAAAAATTTAATTCGCTTCTCCATGTACTTTCCCGCTGCCAAAGCCTATATACTTTTCCCCTCATAATCTTCTGCCTGCGCTCCAGAACCTCCTAAACTTCTATCCTGTCAGCAACAATAATTTTATTACTGCTGCCGGAACTGTCTCCTCACGATTTTTATGATGCGTTCCATATCCTCTTTTGTATTCTTGATATCACTTGGCAGACAAAGTCCTCTGCGAAAAATATCCTCACTTACGCTTATCCCATCCTCTATCTGAATAAAATCGTACGCCGCAAATATAGGCTGCAAATGCATCGGTTTCCATATCGGTCTTGTTTCAATGCCTTCCGCCTCTAAAACATTCATAATCTGCGTTGGTGTTACACTGCTGTCCGGCGAAATCGTCATACAGGAAAGCCAGTTGTTGTCAACAGCCTCCCTGTTCAACGGATTCATTTCTATTTCTTCTATATCCGAAAAGGCTTCTTTATACGCTTGATACATTTCCTGTTTTTTTTGTATATGCTCCTCGATATGCTGCATCTGTCCGCACCCTATCCCGGCATCCACATTTGACATCCTATAATTGTAACCAATTGTAGAGTGCTGATAGTGCCTGGCAGGATCACGCGCCTGTCTTGATAAAAACCGGGCTTTATCCACATTCTTTTCCTGTTTCGCAACCAGTATGCCGCCGCCCGAAGTAGTAATAATCTTGTTTCCATTAAACGAGTAAATTCCGTACTCCCCGAAAGTACCTGTCATTTTCCCTTTGTATGTCGTACCTAACGATTCCGCCGCATCTTCAATTAAGGGAACATCATGCTCCTTACAAAGAGCGCATATTTCGTCCAGATTCGCCGATGTGCCGTACAAATGCACAGCCATGACAGCCTTCGGGTGCGGATATTTTTCAAACGCTTTCCTTAATGCCGCTGTATCCATATTCCAAGTGTCACGTTCTGAATCAATAAAAACAGGCGTTGCATATTCGTATCTAATTGGATTCACACTTGCTGCAAAGGTCAACGAAGGAACGAATACAATATCATTCTCCTTCACACCCGCTAAAATAACCGAAAGATGCAGTGCGGCGGTTCCAGACGAAAGGGCAGCACAAGAAGATGCACCTACATAAGCCGCCACTGTATCCTCAAATTCGTCTACATTCGGTCCTAACGGTGAAATCCAGTTCGTTTCAAACGCCTTCTGAACATACTGCTGCTCCTCCGTATGCATGGTAGGCGTAGCCAAAGGAATTTTCTTCATCATTCTGCCTCCTCTACATGTTTCTTAATTTACAGTTCGGAGAATGCCTGCTCCAAATCTGCAATAATATCCCCCACATTTTCCAAACCAACGGAAAGGCGGACCAATCCCTGCTCAATCCCCGCAGCAGCCAGCTGTTCGTCGGTCAACTGCCGATGTGTCTCACTTGCAGGGTGTAATACACAGGTTCGTATATCTGATACATGAACCTCATTTGATGCAAGCTGCAGCCTATTCATAAATTTTATCGCCGCTTCTTTTCCCCCTTTGATGACAAAAGAAGTAACGCCGCTGCACCCGATCAGATACTTCCTAGCCAATCCATAATTTTCATCACGCTCCAATCCCGGATAATTTACCTTTTCCACTTTGTCTGACTGCTCCAAATATTTCGCTACCGTCATAGCATTTTCACAATACTGCTTCATTCTGACAGCCAATGTTTCCAGACCAAGATTCAGTAAAAATGCGGAATGTGCGGCAGGGTAAACGCCAAAATCACGCATGAGCTGCATCCTCGCCTTCACAATATATGCCTTTTTCCCATATGTCTCCGTATAGGAAATCCCATGATAGGATTCATCCGGCTCTGTCAAATCCGGAAACTTGCCATTTGTCCAGTCAAAATTCCCACTGTCTACAATCGCCCCTCCTACCTGTACTGCATGACCGTCCATATATTTTGATGTGGAATGAACGATTATATCTGCCCCAAACTCAAAGGGTTTACACAAGATAGGCGTTGCAAATGTATTATCTATAATCAACGGAACGCCATGATCATGTGCAATCGCAGCAAATCGTTCAATATCAAATACTGTCAAAGCAGGATTTGCAATCGTTTCTCCGAATACAGCTTTTGTGTTTGCCTGAAATGCTGCCCCTATTTCTTCGTCTGTTGCATTTTTATCAATATAAATACACGCAATTCCCAACCGTCTGAGGGTATGTGAAAACAGGTTGACAGATCCTCCATAAATTTCCGTCGTGCTGATAAAGCTGTCTCCCGCATTACAGATATTGAGCAGTGACAATAACACTGCCGCCTGACCTGAAGTCGTACACATCGCGCCAATTCCGCCCTCCAGCTCTGCAATCTTATCTTCAACCGCCATTACTGTCGGATTTCCAAATCTGGAATAAATCAGTGATTTCATCGGATCATCAAACACTGCTGCAACTTCTTCCGTAGAGTCATAAACATATGTGGTGCTTTGCACAATCGGCATCACTCTCGGTTCTGCGTTTTTAGGCTGATAGCCTGCATGTAAACATTTCGTTTCGTCTTTCAAATCAATTCCTCCTAAAATTTTTATCCCTTTTTTGATATGAAACAGGCTGTATTGTAATTCCGAATAGATTATTCCATTGACAAACTGCAATAAAAATCCTTTCCATTGCTATCAGAATAGATAAAAAATTACCTAATACATAACCTGGCATCATTGATGTCTCCTTTCCGCTTCTATATCTTAGCACGGAACGTCATGTAATAGGTAATATCTGTTTTATATGCTGTTACATAGGTTGAGCCTATGTTTTGTTTATGTTTGGTATTGTCTCAAAGCCTCAACATAAATCTCTCCTAATTCTGACAACTCTTTATCCTTGTTCAGTATATATCCAATATGCATCACCTCGTCTTCCTCCAAAGGAATAGAAACAATAGATTCACCTTGCAGATATTTAGGGAAAATACCGCTTGAAATCGTATATCCATCCAACCCGATCATTAAATTTACGATAGCCGCACGGTCACTCACCTTGATACTTCTCTCAGCAGATTCGCTGCTGAAAAGCTCCTCTGAAAAATTAGAAGATTCATACGTTCCCTGTACAAAACTAAGCCGTGGATATGGTTCTAAATCATCCAGCCTGACAGATGTGCATTTTGCCAACGGGTGGTCTTTGCATATAAAAATATGAGGCGTTGCGGTAAACAATTCAAAAAAATTCAGATTGTATTCTTCAAACAGCTTTCTCAGCACATTTTCATTACTGTTACAAAGATAAAGGATTCCCAAGTCGCTAAATCTGTTCCGTACATCTTCTACAATCTGATGCGTCTGCGTTTCATTCAGAATAAATTCAAACCTTTCCTGTCCAAAATGTCGTATTAGCTCCACAAACGCATTTGTTGTAAAGGTATAGTGCTGTGTAGAAACACAAAACCTCTGTTTTGCAGGCTTTTTATCAATATATTTTGCTTCCAGAAGTTCCATCTGCTGAACTACCTGCCTTGCATATCCTAAAAACTCCATTCCCTCCTTTGTCAGTGCCACTCCTGCCCGACAACGGCTGAAAATTGTTATTCCAGCTTCCTTTTCCACCTCTTTGACAGCACCGGAAAGACTCGGCTGAGAAATATACAGCTCTTTTGCTGCCTCTGTAATAGAACCTCTTTCTGCAACGGTTATCATATATTTTAATTGTTGTAACGTCATATGCGTATCCTCCAACTATGAATCAAAGGCAGCTGATTTCCTTAGGATAATCGCTCGTTTTTGCTTATTTATTTTTTTCGATTAATCCTACTGCGCTGCTGTTTACGTTGTAATTTTTTGGATAGCGTGTTTGTCGTTTTCTCCTTCTCTTTTATGGCTTGAATTCTTTTCTCGGCAACAAAAACATAATATCCATTTATTTCATGAACCTTAACACCACCAAAGACAGAAGTCAGCTTATTCTTATACCAGTCAAGCCTTTTTGTAACCATAATCATTTTCCCACCCATAACTAATTTTTTAAATCCACCCTCAATAAAGTGTTTTGGAACAGAAAAATCTGCATGATACGGCGGATTGGTCAATATAAGTGTGAAATCTTTTTCTTCTACATTTTTATATCCATCACTCAATCTAATTTTAATATTCGGCACATTATTAATACGCAAATTCATAGCTGCATATTCTATTGCCTGTTCAGAAACATCACACATTATAACGTTTTCTTCACCGATCAGTTTGCCGGCAAGTATCCCTACAATACCATACCCACACCCCAAATCCAGTACTTTATCACATGGCAAAAAATCAATAACAGACAACATGGCTAAGGTACCATTATCAATCGAATTGGGCGAAAAAATTGAAGGCGCCGTTTCAAATACCATATCAACATCTTTAATTTTTGTAGAAATCATTTGTTAAACCTCCAAATTCCATAATTTGTTATATATCACGCAAAACGGGGCGTTCAGGTGGCAGGAATGATTTTTCAAACACGCTCTAGCATCAAAATTATACCGCAATCCTTTGCTAATTTCCACTCCGTTCTGCCGCTTTTTTCCACGTACACAAAAAACAACCAGAAAGCCGCTGTTTCATCCGGCAGAAAAGAATACGAACCGTGCAGAAATAAGGCGTTTTTATATGTTCCACAACGAAAAGACCACAGACTCCCCTATGAGAGGCTGCGGTCCCCTAATCTCACAATTTATTTTTTCTGACCTAGAGCGTGTTTGAAAAATGCTTTCCGTCAGATGTTTTATCGAATCTTTTTCCCCAGCTCATAGGCTTCTTTGAGCTCCGGCTTCCCTTCAATATCGCCCACTGCCATATTCCCTCCGGCAAGGACATGCCCCAGATTTTCCCATCGTAAATGTTCCATTAGGTGGTCATAGTACAACACTACATCCTCAAAACCGCTGCCTTCCGCAGCCATCAGCAGAGCAGAGTACCTTCCATTCCCACGGAGAAGATTGCCGTCCCCTTCCTCTAATGCAAAGAGCCGGTCAACAGCCGTGCGGAGCTGTCCGCTCATATTCCAGTAATACAGCGGCGTGGCAAACACGACAACATCACACTCCTTTACCGCCGGGTAAATCTGGCTCATATCATCCTTCTGTACACAAGGGCATTCCCTGCTGCTTTTGCCCCCAAAGCATCCCAGGCATCCATGGATATTCATACTGTTAAGGAAAAACTCCGTAACTGTGTTGCCCACGCTTTCCGCACCTTTTGTAAACTCCCTGACTAAGGCAGATGTATTTCCTGCCTTACGCGGGCTTCCGTTTAACACCACTATTTTTTTACCCATATT
>CAMWJQ010000238.1 GCA_947174615.1 uncultured Lachnospiraceae bacterium | reverse complement strand
GGATTACATTCTTAATATGCTTAACATCGCCGCCTGTAATTATGACATGCTTGTCATAAATTTGCGAAGGTTCCACAAAAAAATGATACATGACCTTTCCCTCGATTCTACACCTTTCTTAAAACTGAAGCAGCGCTTCCAATGTCACTCGGAAAATTCTCTCCCGCGCAGACAGATTCGTGTTCCAACTCCTGTCATCGTACTCTTCATTTCCCACAAGAATATCCCCGCTGTACAATAACTGCCCAAAGACTTTCCCGCGGTATTGGGCAATTGCAGCCATGGCGGAGCACTCCATCTCAACCGCCTGACAACCCTGCTTGATTCTGTGTGCCACCATTTCTTTTGTCTCCCGGTAAAACCCATCCGTAGACCATGTGGTGCACTTGATATATGGGAGTTTGTATTTCGCCAGCACCTGTTCAAAAACTTTCACAGCTGCCTCATTTAAGTCGATATATCTGCTTGGTGGCAAATATTTATAAGAAGCTCCCTCATCTCTCAGCGCTCGGACAGGAAGAATTACATCGCCTGCCGGAATGTCAGCCAGTACACCGCATCCCCCGCAGCACAGCAATACCTCAACGCCTTCTCCAAACAGCCAGTCTGTCATCATTGCGATAGAGCCAGAACCCACGACAGCCTGAACCACACAGATTTCCATTTCCTTATATTGGAGTTTATATGCGTGAAATTTCCGCATCTCTGAAATATAAGTCCCGATCATCTCCCCATGATACTGCTCAACAAACGCGTCGAGCACTTCCTGAAAAAATGTCATAAGACAAAGACGCGGAAAAGGTCCTTTTTCCTGTTCCCCTCTCCATCCAGGATTAATCACTGCATTTCGTTCCGTGCTGTACTCTAATATTGGAAATTCATTTTCAACAATCATTTGTTTTTCCTCACTCTTCTTTGAATCTATATCTCATTTTGGTTTTCGAGCCGTAACGCTCACCCACTCGCCCTGCGCTGTGACTTCGATCACTTCAAGTCCTGCCGTCTCTACCGCCTCGCGCACCGTCTGCTCCTTATTGTCGATAATACCGGAGGTAATGTAGACTCCGCCAGGTTTTAGCTGATTGACAATCACCGGCGTGAGCGGCACGAGCACATCTGCCAGAATATTTGCGACAACAATGTCATATTTTCCATAGCCGACCTGCTCCTGTATGGACTTGTCTGTGATAATATTTCCAATCATCATCTCAAAGCACGCCGGGGCAATCTGGTTTGCCTCCATATTCTCCCGCACTGCCTCCACAGCGCAGGGGTCCAGATCTGTGCCAACCGCATGTCTGATACCATACATCAGCGCAATAATCGAGAGAATGCCACTGCCCGTCCCCACATCAAGCAGCTCTGTCTCTGGTGTAATATGTTTCTTCAGCTGGCGGATACAAAGCTGCGTCGTCTCATGCATTCCTGTTCCAAATGCCGTTCCCGGATCAATATGAAGGATTTTCTTGTCCATATCCTCTGGTCTGACTTCCTCCCACGACGGAATCACCAGCAAATCATCAATATAAAACTGGTGAAAAAACTGCTTCCAGTTGTTAATCCAGTCAATATCCTCCGTCTCCGAGACCATGACCGATCCCTCCCCGACATCCATAAATTCCCGAATCCCGTCAAGCTCTCTGTGGATCATGGCAGTCATTTCATCCGTATTCACTGGATTCTCGTCACATTCTTCGACAAAAAAGCTCAGGTACGCAATCCCGTCGTCCTCCGGTCCATCTGGAAGAATATCCACAAACATCTGCTCTTTTTCCAGCGGCGTGAGCGGAATCTTATCCTCAATCTGAGCCCCCTCCAGACCGATGTCATAAAGCGTGCTGATAATCATATCCTCCGCGTCGGTGATTGTCTTAATCGTAAATTTTTTCCATTTCATATAAGTCCTCCATTCTCATTCTTTTCCCTATCCGTTTATTGATGAACACAAAAAACTTCCGTGTGAATGATATCTTTCTCTATCATATCACACAGAAGTTTTGATTGCTATGAAATCTTTTTAAAGCGTATTCGAAAAATGCTTTCTGTCATACGCGAATTATTTCGTTTTCTGCAAAACTATTTTGAAAAACTTTTTTTGCATAAAATACTGGATTGAAAAACTTTCCGAAAAACACAAACCAGCAGCACGATGGAGATACACACGCCCACTACAAGCGCTGCATACTGCCAAAAACCAGCCCAGTCA
The DNA here is from genome assembly GCA_947174615.1 of uncultured Lachnospiraceae bacterium. GTDB lineage: Bacteria > Bacillota > Clostridia > Lachnospirales > Lachnospiraceae > COE1. Next base: position 4,288 of record CAMWJQ010000238.1, on the reverse strand, counting down.
CTGCGATACCATCTTCCCAATGCCGGAATTCCCAGCACCATCACTTCATACCAGAACGCAGGTGTCAAAAGATGACTTGACACATTTTTTTGCGTTGTCTCCATACTGCTCAAAAAGCATCTGCACAATCTTCCCGCCAGATTATAAATGACAAAAAGCAGCGAAAAATAAACAGTTGTACCAATCAGCGTATGAAGCTGCTCCGCCGTCATCCACGCTGACTCATAACCATGCTCCGATAAGATGATCGGCAGGTAAATCGAAATCGTAATTCTGATTCCATTTACAAAAATCGTCGCTATATATGCGAACACTGCACTAAAGCCAAGCCAGCAGACTTTATTCCTAACGGAATCCATCTTATGCGTAAACGAAAAGATCATCATGACAAACGCTATCAGCAAAAAACGAACACCAGAGCAGGACGGCGCAATGATAAAGCGGTATTCATGGCTCACATAACCGACCTGCGGTGCCTTTTCAAAAGGAATACCGCTCAGGATTTGGACCCACCATGTTGTAGGCGCCAAAATCCATGAGAGCTGATCACTGTCTGCTGTGCGGTAAAAAATCTTGATTGCAAGCGCTGCCAAAACTGCCGGAATATAAATCAACAGATTCTTTTTCATGGGAAACCTCCTTGATCGTTCCTTACTTGCCTGCATCATGTATAGGCGGCTGCAGCCAATCATTTTGTTAGCGTGTATTTGAAAAATGCTTTGCAAATACCTGCGATGATAAAGCAAACGACTTTATGCTGTCTTTCTGCGCAAAAGCCTTCTGACACATGGCACCTGCAGCAATAGGATCCATACAAGTGCAGCAAGCATAACGATTTCCGCAGGCTCCGAACCAAACAGATAACCGCCTACTGCAAAATTCGAAACCTCCAGCGGCAGGGAAAGCGGCTGTTTTACATCCTTGCTGTTTTTGTCCGGATTTCGAACAGTCTCTGTCACAGCGATAAAGGACGTATACGGCGTCAGCATACTGTACTCCAGCCCCAGCTTCGTCACTTCTGCCTTCACATCTGGATTGTCGTCATTGAGTCCGTAATCTGTCAGACGCTCAATACGCTTCTGCGCCCACAGATAACTGAGTACATCGCTCTCCAATGTCACTGCCGAGACAAGCTGATTGTCAGACTTCACACCGGAAAGCGTTATACTATTAACATCCAGTACTTTGTTGGCTCCTGAAATTTCTGACTGTTTTGATATCTTTTCATTTGCCACATTTACGCCGAATAAATTCGCAGCAGTTTTCATCTCTGCAGTACTAATCTGCGCTGTCTTTTTATTTGGAAGCTTTGCATTCGCCATCCTCATTCCCGCACTGTCTTCTATCGAAATCGTCTGCACATAGTCGCTGCTTCCCGTCCTGCCCGTGATCCGAACACTGCCTGTCGGCTTCCCGCGCCATTTTCCAAGGAGCACGATGGGTCTTTGCGCAAACAATGTCGGCAGGACAGACGGTTCCACATCATACACGTCAAAACCGTCAAATTTTACTTGTATATCTGTCAAAACAGGCGATTGTATATATGTCTTAAAGCGCTCAGCCGTATCTGATGCCTCTTCCTTCTCTGTCACCACAAAGGGTTCTCCCTGTCCAGTCTTTGCAATCCCTTCGATTAAATAGCGATTCACACCTCTGCCAATACCAAACGGGAAGAAATCTGTGTCACCGATATGCTGATGAATGATTTCAAAAATTTCCTCTTCGCCGTAGATATAGCCGTCTGTGATGATGACAATGCTTCTCGACACATCATGGCTGGCTGGTATTGCGAGCGCATCCTTCAGCGCCGGCGCAAGCTCTGTGCCTCCGCCGCCCTCCTGATCGTCAATCATCTTGACTGCCCTCTTAATGTTTTCGGCACTGGCTGGAAGCGACTTGTCTGACATTTGAATCGAAGCGCCGGAAAACAAAACCAGATTAAAGGTGTCTGTCTCCCGAAGGTCGGACACAAGATTCTTGATCAATTCTTTTGCAGTGTCCAATGGATACCCTGACATGGAACCAGAGACATCCAGTACAAAAATATATTCTCTCGGCGGAATATCCTCTGTGTCATACCGTTCCGGCGGCTGTACCATCAACATAAAAAAATTCTCTTTTTCACTTGTATTGAGCATCATTCCTGTCGAAATCTCCTGTCCCGTCATTTTGTAATCCAGTATAAAATCCCGATTACCCGCATAGTCGGACGCATCTGCAAGCGATACTGCCGCTTTTGTATTTTGATCCCACTGGACAGAAATCTCATGGGAACTGCTGGTAAGCTCTGTGATTGGAACCGCTGCAGACAAATTGACATGAATGTTATAATGATCTTTGGCTTCTGTACCCTGTGGCAGATACGGCGCCGCAGCCCACTCGTCACGCGTTCCGCAGTCATCAAGGACAGGTCCCACATATCTTGGTCCTACGACAGTCGGATAGACAAATTGATAGGTTCCGTCAGTGGGTGTGATCAGCTCCGTGTAATGAAGGTCAATCGAAACATTGTCGCCGGGCATAATGTTTGCGATATTCATTGTAAATACATTGGGGCGCTCTTCTGACAATAAAGACGCGCTCTTTCCCTCCTCCTTTGCCTGCTCAAACTCCTTCTTTGCATCTTCCTTCTCCTTGATCTTTGCAGTGATCAACTGATCGCCAATCTGCATCTGCATACCATGAACGGTCACTTTGGTGGAAGCAGGAAACACATAACAGGCATTGATGGGGCTTTTTCCTTCATTTGCATAAGACTGCCGCACATGAATATCCGCAATCATCCCATTGATATCTGCAATCACATTGGTTTTCTTTAGCGGAAAGCTGTCCACATTCACCTCCTTGGACTCTACATAAAAATAGGGCGCACCCGTCTTGTCCTCATTCTTTTTCTCCTCCTCTGCGTGAGCGGGATGTGCGGGAAGCATCATCAGAAGAAGCAGCACACCCAAAAAACATAATTGTCTTTTGTACTCTTTCATTTTCTTGTACCTTCCTTTCTTAGGAACAGTTCCCATTATCTTTTCAGATCTGCTTATAATCATCTTTCGATGTTATAATTATGGTACAATCAAAACTCATCAAAGTTGTATCGTTCTTGCATCAAAAAAGCATATTTTTTGCATCAAAGTTGTATCATCTTATCTGCTCTGTTGACAATCCTCCTCCGGGTATTGATTTAGCGACTCACTTCCTCTGCATAAAAAGCTCATGTATGATATCGCATATAAAACTGCCTTATCATACATGAGCCTTACTGCATGGTCTTTATTTGTTGAAAAGTCCCTTGCGCTTTTTCTCTTTTTTATCCTTCTCGTTGTTCTGATCACTGTTTTCCATATTCTTGACAGCCTCAAGACTATTCCCAGTCTCCCTGTCAAACTGGCGCAGAAGCTCTTTTGCCTCACTCGAAAGTTTGTCTGGCACCTGCACCACCAATGTCACATAATGATCTCCTCGGATATCTTTATTTCGAAGCGATGGAACACCCTTTCCGCGCAATCTGACACGCGTGTCAGTCTGGGTGCCCGCCTTCACATCATAGACCACTCTGCCGTCCACTGTATCAATCAACACCTCGCCGCCAAGCGCCGCCACTGCAAAGGACACTGGCACGGTGGAAAAGATATTCATATCCTGTCTCTGGAAGATCGGGTGTCTGTCAACCACAACCTCCACCAGCAGATCGCCTCTCGGTCCGCCGTTTACACCCGGCTCGCCCTTATCGCGGATACGCACGCTCTGCCCGTTGTCTATACCTGCCGGAATTGACACCTGTATCTTCTTTCTGCTTGCAATATAGCCGCTTCCATGACAGTCAGGACACTTCTCTTTGATGGTCTTGCCGGAACCGCCGCAGTCCGGGCAGACCGATGCATTTCTGATAATGCCAAACGGTGTCTTGCTCTGTGTCACCACCTGACCGCGCCCGCCGCAGCGGTGGCAGGTTTCCGGTGATGTTCCGGGCTTTGCTCCATTGCCGTTACAGGTTTTACAAGTATCCTTGAGGTTCAGCTCCAGCTCCTTGTCAATACCAAAAACTGCCTCCTCAAAGGTAATTCTCACACTGGTGCGGATATTGGCGCCCTTCATCGGTCCATTGTTCCTTGAGCTGCTTCTGCCGCCGCCAAAGAAGTCACCAAAAATATCCCCAAAGATATCAGAGAAATCAGCCCCGCCGAAGTCAAATCCGCCAAATCCGCCTGCACCGCCGCCCTCAAAAGCTGCGTGTCCAAACTGGTCATACTGGCGTCTCTTGTCAGGATCACTTAATACGGCATAGGCC
>CAMWJQ010000237.1 GCA_947174615.1 uncultured Lachnospiraceae bacterium | reverse complement strand
ATTATAAAGAGGTAATAGGTATGAGTGTATTGGAAAATCTGGAACCCAAAAAGGTATTTTACTATTTTGAGAAACTTTGCAATATTCCGCATGGATCAGGAAATCTTGACGAAATCAGCAGCTACCTGGCTGAATTTGCACAGGAGAGGGGCTTGTTTCATATCAGGGATGCCAGCAATAATGTCATTATCGTGAAAGAGGCATCAGAGGGATATGAAGAGACAGCTCCCATTATTTTACAGGGACATATGGACATGGTTGCAGTCAAAAAGAATGATTGTGATATCGATTTGGCAAAAGACCCGCTGCGGTTAAAAGTGGATGGGGATTTTGTGTATGCAGAGGGAACGAGTCTTGGCGGTGATGACGGCATCGCAGTGGCATATATCCTCGCACTGCTTGACGCGGAGGATATCGCACATCCTCGCATCGAGGCGGTCATCACGACGGACGAGGAAATTGGAATGGAAGGCGCGACAGCGATCGACCTCTCTATGCTCTCCGCGAAAAGGATGCTGAACATTGACTCGGAGGAGGAAGGAATCCTGCTGACGAGCTGTGCCGGCGGTATGCGTACAGACTGCCATATCCCTGTGCAAAAGGAGGAAGCACAGAATGGCGTCTATTTGGAGGTGACAGTGGGCGGTCTGCTGGGCGGACATTCAGGCACTGAGATCAATAAAGAACGTGCAAATGCAATCAAGCTGTTGGGGCTATCCTTACAGCAGCTGAAGTACAGTACCTCATTTCGTCTGGTGCAGATTGGCGGAGGGGAGAAGGACAATGCCATCCCGCGCGAGGCAAGCGCTGTCGTATATATTGAAGATGAGAAGAAAGATGCGTTTATCCAGAAAATAAAAGAAATCGAACGCACAGAGCGGAAAGAGAATCAGTCGAAAGAACAGGGCTTGTTTATCCGTGCGGCAGAGTCTGCAGCCTCAGGGCAAAGTGTGTTTGATTCAGACAGTACAGAGCGCGTACTGTCCTTCCTGACACTTTTTCCGAACGGAGTGATGGCGATGAGTGCTGACATTGATGGTCTTGTTGAAACCTCGTTGAATCTGGGGATTCTAAGGACATCCGAACAGGAGGTGACTGCAAGCACAGCGATTCGAAGCGCGATTGAGACAGCAAAGTACAAGGTAAATCTTCAGGTACAGACTTTGACAAAGCTGTTTGGAGGCTCGACAGAGACACATGGAGAGTATCCGGGCTGGCAGTTTGATCCAGACTCTAAGTTAAGGTCAGATATGGTTCGTATTTATAGAGAATTGTTTGGAAAGGATGCGCAGGTGGAAGCACTCCATGCAGGGCTTGAGTGCGGCATCATGACAGCTAAGATACCCGGTCTGGACTGTGTGTCGTTTGGTCCCAATATCTATGATATCCACACGACAGAAGAGCGGTTGAGCATATCCTCGACAGCGAGAATGTGGAAGTATCTGCTCGAAATAATAAAACAGAAAGAATAAAAGGTTTTGAGAAAACAGATTCAGGAAACAGTTTCAGAAAAACAGGAGAAAACAGTATGGCAGAAAACTTTAGAGAATTTCATCCCGGGAACAACTCTGGCAACGAGCAGGGAACACAGAACAGAAACAATTCATTTGGCAGACTGGCGGCTGGCATCGTAATTTTGCTGGTGCTTGCAGTGCTGGCGTTGGAGTCCGTCTACTCGATCGGAGAACAGGAACAGGGCGTCGTGACGACCTTTGGCAGCGCGGGCAGTGTGGTGACTTCTGGACTGCATTTCAAGATTCCCTTTGTACAGCGAGTGACTAAGGTCAATACGACAATTTTGGGATTTCCGATTGGATACCGTTCTGGCAGTGATGACAATGCCACTCAGGAACAGATTGATGATGAATCGTTGATGATTACTTCTGATTTTAATTTTGTGAATGTAGACTTTTATGTGGAGTACAAGGTATCTGATCCGGTAAAATACCTATACAATTCACAGCAGCCCAAGGAGATTCTCAAGAATATCGCACAGTCCTGTATCAGAAATATCATCAGCAATTATGTGGTGGACGATGTGATCACCACGGGAAAGAGCAAGATACAGGCTGAAATCAAAGAGATGATTATCGAGAAGCTGGAGGAGCAGGATATCGGACTGATGCTGGTCAATATCTCTATGCAGGATGCAGAGCCGCCCACAGAGGATGTCATAGAGGCTTTTAAAGCAGTTGAGACTGCAAAGCAGGGGAAGGAGACTGCAATCAACAACGCAAACAAATACAGAAATGAAAAGATTCCAGAGGCGAGCGCGAAGGCGGACCAGATCACACAGGATGCAGAGGCGGCAAGGCAGGAGCGGGTGAATGAAGGTATCGCGCAGGCGGCAAGATTTAACGAGATGTATGCGGAGTATGAGAAGAATCCGGTTCTCACAAAACAGCGGATGTTCTATGAGGCGATGGAGGAAGTTCTGCCGGGTGTAAAGTTGATCATAGACGACGGCAGCGGTGACTTGAACAAGACACTGTATCTTGATGAATTGCAGCTGGAGGATATCACAGATAACAGACAGACGCAGGATACGCAGGAGACACCGTAAAACACAGGTCAACATGGAGGAACAACATGAAGAAAAATTTAAGCAGGGCACTAGGTGTGGCGCTGTTGGCGGCAGCACTGATAGTGCTATTCAACTCAGCATTTATCATCAGGGAGAATCAGTATGGACTGGTGCGGGAATTTGGCAGAATCGAGCGTGTTATCTCGGATTCAGGGCTGTATTTTAAGATTCCATTTATACAGGAGAAGGATACCGTCACAAAAGAGATTCTTCTATATGACATAGCAAAGTCAGACGTAATCACGCAGGATAAGAAATCAATGATTGTGGACAGCTTTGTCCTGTGGCGCGTCACGGACCCGAAGGTGTTTGCGCAGACACTCAATACCTCTGGGCAGAATGCGGAGGGAAGGATCAATGTGGCAGTGTACAACTCGATCAAAAATGTGATCAGCAGTATGACGCAGTCAGATATTATCGCAGCGAGAGGACAGAAGCTGACCAACCTGATCAAAGAGAATGTCACAGGAATCAACCAGTATGGCATCGAGATAACTACTGTTGAGATCAAGCTCCTTGATCTGCCAGAGGACAATAAAAATGCGGTGTTTGAACGAATGATCTCAGAACGTGAAAATATCGCGGCGACTTATACCGCGGAAGGAAATTCAGATGCACAGAAAATCCGAAATACGACGGACAAAGAGACAGCTGTGATGATCTCAGAGGCAAATAAAAATGCAGAAATTTTAAAAGCAGAAGGTGAAGCAGAATACATGAGAGAGATTGCTGCTGCATATGATGGAGATATGAAGGCAGACTTCTATAGCTTTACCAGAAGCCTGGACGCGCTGAAAAATGCGGTCAAGGGCGGTAATAAGACTGTGATTCTCGACAAGGATTCACCGATCACACAAATTTTTTACAACCGATAACTATTTATATTATCTAAAAAACTGCCTGCGATAAACAAAAATTACCGCAGGCACATAACAAAAGTGTCGATGTCTGTGTGTGTTATGCCTCCGATGTGGCATTGCCAAGCCTCATGTAGAAACATACCAGATAAAGACCACATACACCTACAAGCGCATAGATAATTCTGGAGAGCCATGTCATGCTGCCAAAGATTGCAGCGACAAGATTAAAGTCGAAGAAGCCGATGAGTCCCCAGTTTACAGCGCCGATGATTGCGATGGTCAATGCGATGCCATCAATTAATTTATTACCCATAATTTCGCCTCCTCGTGAATAGAATTACCATGTATTCTAGAAATTATTCAAAACATGTGCATTTTTGATTGTAACTTTTTGTTAATGACAAGTGTCGAAAAATGTAGAATACTATAATTTATTCATAAAATTTCTTTATTTAAATTGAAATATGCACATGAATGTGATATCCTATTGTTGTGTGTAATTTTGCATAGTTCGAAGCCTGTGTTTTGATCATTGCAGATACAGGTATCAGAGGAGGCATGCATAATGAAGGTCACTGGAAATCCCGAAGCTCAGAATGGGACTTGGGAGCAAATAAAATTAGAAGATTTAGAGCAGGAGAGGTCAGAAGTGAGAAAAACAGTAGAAAAGAAAACAACACCAAAGAAGACAGCAGAGAAAAAGTCTGTCAGTGCAGCAAAGGCTGAAACAAAGGCAACAGAGACAGCAGAGGTAACGACAGAGGAGCCAAAGAACGAAGAGACAGAAGTCGCAGAGGTTCAGCAAGAGGAAAAGAATACAGAAGAACCTGCTGCAAAGACCGCTGAGACAAAGACAACCAGAACAAGATCAACAGCAGCAAAGAAGGAAGAAAAAGAGACCAAGACAGCGGCGAAGAAGGAAGAGAAAGAGACCAAGACCAAGGCGGCTGCAAAGACCGCACCGACAGAGAAGGTGGTTCTCCAGATGAGCGGCAGAGATTTGGTAATGGGCAATCTGATTGAACGGGTAAAGGCAGCATATGCTGCTGAGGGTCACAAAGCAGATACGATCAAGAACATTGAAGTCTATATCAAGATCGAAGAGAATATGGCATATTATGTGATTGATGGATATGCTTCTGGAATCAGTCTGTACGAATAAGGTAAACAATGCTTTTGAGCAGAATAAAAAAGTCTCAGATTCTAAAGGAATCTGAGACTTTTTTAAGGTTTGTTATCGTCCTGAGGATAGAAAATATTGAGACTGTTCAGTTCATCTGGTGTGATATTGGTAAACTGATCGAGGACAACAGTGACATCTTGTTCTTTGGCGTTGCATTGAATGTAGATGATGTCGGTGAGCTGAGCGATTATATCCTTCAGCCGCACGGTATTGATTTTGGTACGCTCTGTAGTTCTGCTAGACTTCATTTTATCAGCCCCATTTTGGTATTTTGTGAATGAGTGAAGAACAAAAAACATAAAGCAGGTATATAGAATCAAATGGTGACTCCAAGATAATTATCGAATGCTTCTGAGTAGATTTTTCCATAGCAGTCTGCGGAAATTCTGCCGGAACGATATAGATTATAAGATTCTTTGCACGCCTCCTTTAATTCGGGGGAATTTCCATACATTTCACCAATCTTTCGCATTTTTTCAAGCTGTTCGCATTCCAATACACTGTACTTTTGAAAAGATTTCATTATTTAACCATTCCTTTTTCTAAAGATGTGCGATTTATATATTATAGGGTAGCATAGATATTCTAAATTTTCAATATACAATCTAAAAAAAGACTGAAAAATAAATAATCAAAATTCTTGACTTTAAACACCAATGTCGGTAGGATTATTTTATAGGATATAAATTATTGATACAAGGGAGAGAAAAATGGAAAACTTAGAATTGACGAAGCGACCTGTATTTATTGTCGGTCATAAGAATCCTGATACAGATTCTATCTGTTCAGCAATCGCATACGCGTATTTGAAGAATCAGTGTGACGACACCTGCGAATATGTTCCAGCCAGGGCGGGACAGGTAAATCAGGAGACGCAGTATGTGCTGAATGCCTTTCACGCAGACCCCCCGGTTTATCTGCACGACGTCATGACCGATGTCAGGGACATTGACATGAACGATGTGGAGGGTGTGACAGAGGATGTATCGCTCAAAAAAGCATGGCATCTGATGCGGGACAGAGGGGATGTGACAGTCCCTGTCATTAATCAGGAAAAACTGACAGGCATCATATCATTAGGGGATATTGCCAATGCCTATATGGATGTATATGACAATGGCATCCTGTCAAGGGCAAGGACATCATATAAAAATATATTGGAAACCATTGATGCGGAAATGGTTGTGGGTGACGCGTCCGGTTATTTTGAGAGCGGTGAGGTGGTCATAGCAACTGCTAATCCCGATGTTCTTGAGGACTACATACACCCCGGCGACATGGTTCTGCTCGGGAACCGATACGAGACGCAGCTGTGCGCGATTGAGATGGGTGCAGCCTGCGTGGTGATCACGATGGGGGCAAAGATTTCCAAGACCATCCAGATATTCGCCAAGGAGCATAACTGTATCCTGATCAGCACACCTTACGATACGGCGACGGTTGCGCGTCTGATCAATCAGAGTATGCCGATCGGATATTTTATGCGGCGCGACAAGCTCACGACGTTTAAGATCACAGACAAGACGGAAGATATCAGAGCCATCATGAAGAAGAAGCGGTATCATGACTTTCCTGTGCTTGATGAGGAGGATCGATATGTCGGTATGATTTCACGGCGGACACTGTTAAATCTGCGTAAAAAGCAATTGATTTTGGTCGATCACAATGAACATTCGCAGGCGGTTGACGGGATAGATGCTGCTGAGATTTTGGAGATTATAGACCATCACAGGATTGGTACGCTTGAGACGGTTTCACCGGTATTTTTCAGGAATCAGCCTCTTGGCTGTACGGCGACGATCATCTATCAGATGTAGCAGGAGAAGGGGGGAGAGATTCCCAAAAACATTGCAGGGCTGATGATGTCAGCGATTATTTCCGATAC
>CAMWJQ010000236.1 GCA_947174615.1 uncultured Lachnospiraceae bacterium | reverse complement strand
GATATATTCAGTATAAATCTGATAAAAACAAAATACAATCCAATCCACCCAAGTTATTTCATTAACTTTTAATAAATCCGCTCACTCATCCTCTATCTCTGTAAACCACTTTTCCTTCCTCCTGTTCCAGTCCCCGTCAGTCTATGACATTGATGGTCATATCCTTGTAATCCCTGCTCAGGGTAAACCTGTCTTTTATTCCCTCTGTCATATATATATTTCCATCTTCCATGATCAGGATCATCTCAAACCCCCGATATAGTCTCCAGTAATCTTCCGCCCCTTCCAGCCCCATGACAAAAAGCGCCGTAGAGAGCGCATCACATAGTTTCCCTTCACTGGCGATAACCGATACTGAAGCAATACCATTCTCCACCGGATGCCCTGTCGCAGGATCAATGATATGCCCATATGTTTTGCCATCCTCTCCGGTAAAAAAGCGCTCATAATTTCCGGAAGTAACCACAGCCATATCTGATACCTGAAGGGTTCCAAGCACTCCTCCCGAAAACGGATCTTTTAATCCTATACGCCAGTCACTCCCGTCCGGTTTTGATCCGACTGTCTGGATATTTCCTCCTATGTCAAGCAATGCGGCGGTAATGCCACGTTCACGCAAAACCTGTGCCGCCTCATCCCCTGCATATCCCTTTCCTACAGCACCCAGATCAATCATGCTGTCAGGCTCTATTTGAATCTGATTATCATCCAGTTCTACTCTGTCATAACCGACCTTTTCTAAGAGTACAGCGAGTTCCGTTTCCGTTGGAACCCGGTTCTCTCCGGTCGTAAATCCCCATGCAGTCAGAACCGGGTAGATTGTTGGTTCCAGCACTCCCCCTGTTTTTTCCGCCATATCCAATGTAAAGGAAAGCAGTTCTGCCGTCTTCCTGTCTACCGTCACGCTCCGTCCGCCACTGTGATTGATCATATAAACATCACTGTTTTCGTTTGTAACGGACCATAAAGCCTCTAACTCCCTTATCTTGTCTTCTGCCGCAAGAACAGCCGGTTCCGCATCCGTCCCATATGCAGTAAAAGTCATATAGGTATCCATTGCAAAGAAAGGCTCCGAATATTCCTCCATATCCTGATTTTGTTTCCATGAACATCCGCTGATGCTCAGAACCAGCATACACATCATACAAAAAATTACAGGTTTCCTCATTTTCATATTCCAACATAACCTTATGTAAAGTCTGAAGACACTTAGCGAGGTCTTTCCGAACTTAATGTTCTCCTTCACGTTTTCTCCTGCCAATACTTCTAAGACCAACGCAGACATAATTTCCTATAAAAATAAACAGTCCCATAACCGCAATATAATCCAAATAGAAAAGTACCAATGGCTCCTCATAATCGAAAAAGACAAAATGGCTCCTCAGCAGCATATAATCTCCGATGTCCCTCTTTACGAAAGCGTATACTCCATATCCCGCAATCATAAGCGCCAGAATACGTCCTATCCACTTCCGTACTGCAGACAGTTTTGGGAAAAGTTTCTTTGTCATTCCCATCATCATGCTCCAGTGAAACCCAAGGTGAACAGACATCAGTACAAATCCCCAATAGGCGGAAATCATATGCAGGTTCCTTGCAAAAGAGCGTCCTCCTTTTATGGGCAGAAAAGACAGCGCATGACGGGAAAGGATAACCCCGCTTATCATGGAGCCTGCCATTGCACAAAGTATCAGTAATACAATTCCAGTCTGCATAATGCGTACCGGATTGTATCTTCCTTTTAGAATGTTTCTGCAAAATCTGCCGTTCAGGGCATGGTGGATGATAAAAAGGGCAAACATTCCTATACCAATCCATTCATGGGCTGCCTGCCCGACCAGTTCGTATGCCATAAGCAAAAGCAACGCCACAGTCATTCCAATATCAACTGCCAGCTTCAAAATCATCTTCGTTTTCATTTCCACTTCCCCCTGTTTCAGCCATAATTTTGCCTATTTGAAGTGCCGCCTGCGACACTCTTTTAACGGATAACCCGGTATGCCAGATTACCGCTACTTTCATTGTCGGCATCAATAAAAATACCTCCCGGCGCATCCAGCATTGCCTGAATCTGATTTGTAAATGCTGCATAAGCAAAATCTTCTGCGCCAGACATGGCAAAGATAAAGAAATCCTCCGGCCCATATCCCGCATCAGTCACCAACTGCTCCATATATGCCCCATCAGAAGTCAGGTTCCCGCTGGACGGCAGGAAATAGCGGAAGTAATCCATGCAGTATTGAAATGTATGCCATGTAGTGACCGAACCCATAGAAAATCCGGCAAAAGCGCGGTGACTACGGCTTTCTATTAGTTCTTCCGGAGAAATTCCTTCTGCATAGGTACTATACTTCCCCTCCACAGCAGGAATCAGGTCGTTTATCAGTTCGTTGTGATAATTGTCCGTCAGGCGCAGCGCCAGGCTATAATCCGCACTGTCCTCCGGACTCATATTGTTATAGGTCGGGCATACCACGATTACCGGCGCCATGCTTTTATCCTGTATGGCATGATCAAGTACATTTTTCAATTCATGTGGACTTTCTGGTGTGCCAAGATACGTTGTCTCATTGCTCCAGCCTCCGTGCATCAGATAAAGCACATTATACTGTATTTCCCCGGAATATCCATACGGCAGATATACATATGCTGTTTTTGTAAGCGGGTTCGCCTGATCCGCATAACTCATGGATTCATAAGTTTGGTACTCCAGCCGCTCCACTGTACCCTGCTCTGATGCCGCTCCAAAATATTCTTTTGGTATCTGAGCAAGTTCATCCGGTATTTGACCGGAACCCGTCTGTCCATCCATAGGAACCATGTCCTCCTCTGATAATGTAGTTTCTGTATTTACAGTACCCACGTTTTCTATCTCCGCAGAAAAAACTGTGCTGTCCCTGTTTTCTGTTTCTGCCTGTTGTCCGGAACATGCCGTACACGATACTGCAGCAATCAATGCCACCATCCAACTCATCCTGCGTCTCATACCAGCCAGCCTCCTTGTGCCTAATATCCCAACCCCCTGAGCCAGTCCCCCACATCACCGGCAGCCTCTGCCACTTCTCTTTCGCTGACAGTAAACCCGTCCGTAATCACCTCCGCATTTGGCTCCAGATCCTGAATGGCTGCAATCGTATCTGAAAAGCGGCTTCCATTATGCACATTAAAGGGAATGATTGTCTTCCCCGAAAAATCGTATTCATCAAAGAAGCTGTATAGAGCCATCGGCATATCATACCACCATATTGCGTGTCCAAATTGATACAAATATTTCTTGGGTGCTATCGTTTTTACATTTAGGGCAAACGCAGTAAAATCAACACTTTTCAAAAAGGCAGATGCACCCATGCATGAGTGGTTACCGTTTTTTGAATTGGAATTGCCGCACTTTCGATATTCCACAGTGTAAAATTTAACGATAACCCATTTTTTTAGTGGCTATCGTTATTTTTTGCACCCAACAGATTGTTATATTTTTTCAATCATCCCTATGAATTAGACATTATCTATGTATATAAACCAAACTTCGGTCATTTTCAATTGTGAATATACTGTCTGTTGCTCAATATTTTCTACTCTTGTGAAAAATCCAATGCAAGTTGACCATCCATACTTTCAGTATCATCTTTTCCCTTGAAGTCCTCACATATCCAGAATCCATTTTTTCGGCGAAGTTCCATTATTGAAGGGGTAAATAAACAGCCTGACTCCTCTTGTATTCTTTCGAGTTGTTCTTTGTCTCTCCTAGAATTGATGAGTCTATGCTTTATAATTCCGCAATCACCTAGTTCACAGCCCATCCACTTACGATTAAGAAGTTGCGCTACCGCATATGTAGTCCCACTTCCTCCAAAAGGATCAAAAACTATGTCTCCTTCGTTAGTAGCCATAGAGATTATTCGATTAAGCAGTTTTACTGAAAGCTCATTGTATTTTCTATTTTTATCACTCTTATGGCGTACCGGATAAATATCTGTCCAGACATCAGACACATTTACTCCCAAGGGATTCATTTTGTTTTTATACCCACCATAATCCTTGAGTTCACCGCCACAATGCCTGCATACCTGCAAAGGTATTCTTTGATTATTGAATGTAGTAGCCTTAGTTCCTTTTACGAAAGCTACTAAACCATAATGTGCTGGATATAATCTACTCTGTATTGGCAAGCTAAATTTCATGTCAATAGCAATCCATGCCCAAAAAGTGAGAGATTCCCCTAAGTGTGATGCTATGTAAACACACCATTTTGGTAAATTATATATAAAAATTCTTCCACCTGGCTTTAAAATACGAACACACTCATCAAGCCATTCATATGTCCAGTTAATATATTTAGAAACCGTTAAACTATCATCTATTCCTGGATCATATACTTTTCCTAGATTGAAGGGTGGATCGGCAAAAACTAGATCCACACATGCATCAGGTAAGCTATGCATAATTTTAATACAATCTCCATTATATAAACATCCAAGCTCGTTTTCATAGTAAGGTAAAAAATGCGATGTTGTATTATCCTCAGCTTTTGATAGTAAGCGGGCAATTTCTTTGATATTTTGAAAATAAGAATCTCTATATGAGGCAGGAATCCTGCCCATAGAGAGTTCTATCTCCAATTCTGTCATGTTCAAAAAATCGCATAATGCTTTTCTAAAATTTTCTTCAGCAGGAATAAATGCTGTTTGCTGCAATTCAATAATCTGAGACTTTTTAATTTTCCTTGCTCTAAAAAATGTATACATGTCATCAGGAGTTCTGTTATTTTCTCGAACTTTATTCAATAGCAGATCATATACCGAAAAAAATTGCATTATCAATACCTCCACACTAGCATTGTCACTTATCGTCTGTAGACTTATAGTCTCAAAATAGTATAACATATGAACATGAGTAAGTCAATAAAGGAGGAAGCTTTATGCCTGAATCTAGGTCCCTTCGTCAAGTTCTAGCAGATAATATGAAAGTTCTAAGAGCCCAAGAGAATATTTCTCAAGAGGATTTTGCGGCTCTATGTGATCTGCATAGAACATACATATCTGACATCGAACGATGCAATCGAAATATTTCGATTGATAACATTGAAAAAATTGCAGCTGCCTTTCATATAACGGCATCTGAACTATTAAAGGAGGATTTATCATGTTAATTGCAAAAGAATACATTTCACCACTCGCTCATGAACTAATCAAACGCAATCCGTTGGCCGAATGCGCCTATAACGAAGTGGCTAATTCTATTTTGAAAAACGTAACACCTGGGCATGACATCTTCATTCTTAATAATACAGAAAAGAATTGTAATGGTGTTGTTCCTGTTAAGGAAAGATGCTATCAAATTCTGGAAAATGAATATGGCTGGTACAGAGAAAAACCTCTTTCATATTTCCATGACAACGCACAAAAAGGTGGTCCCATTGATGTTTACAAAGAATTCTGCCAAGGCGGTAATGTTCTTTACGCTGGTCTTGAATTTGAAACAGGGAATATTTCATCTGCGCACCGTTCTATGAATAAACTCTGCATTGGTATTGCCAAAGGAGAAATAGAAATTGCTTTCTTGATGATGCCAATAAAAGCAATGTCCTTTTATTTGACAGATAGAGTTTCAAACTATGAAGAATTAGAACCATACTTTCTATTACTTGATAATACTCCCTTTGTTGTTTTTGGCTTTGATGCGGAGGAATATAGTACTGATGTGCCTTTGCTTCCAAAAGGAAAAGATGGAATGTCACCACGTACTATTCGCAAGTGGCAAGATCGATAAACAAAATACAAATTTATCTGTAAAAACAAAAGAATATACAAAAGTCAACCTTAGGGTAACATTTTGTTTTCAATTGCTCTTTATTTGGTGTAGATTCCGTGCTGTTTGCCGTATGCACTGGCAACTCTGCGTTATTCAGAATCAATAGCCAGAGAAGATCAAGATTTTTCACTTTTATATGTCAGGCTATCTAAGTTGATACTTTCTTTCAATTTAGTAGTTTTCCTAATGCTCTTAGCTGAATTTCTTTATCCTCTGTTTCAGACTAACACTGAACGGTATATATGTTAAGATCAGCAAAGTAATCATGTAGTAGCAATGACAGGAACATATAAAATATAGCACATAGCTCCGACATTCCGTATACAAAACCAACTTTCACTCCCTGTTCTACCCTTAATTTTTCCCTCACTAGTTTGCAAAGAAGCGGTTGAACAACTATAAAACTAGGGCAATCTCTGATAACATGATAGCCTGCACAAATCCTTGATATTTCAAATTTTTCCGCGATTGTAACAATAGTTTGTGGAACTGGATGAAAATCTAGATAATTAATAAATTTATTTTCCACGCATAGAAAAAGTGGCCGGAGGCATCCGGCGCAAACTCGATGCCCCGGCCGCTTCCGGCTTTAAATCTCCGTCCCGACTTCCACGCCGTTGCGGAAAGTGAATACCACCCTTCCATCGGAAATAACTTCTCGGAATCTTCAGACCTTATTTTATAAGGCTTTCAGACCCTCTCTC
>CAMWJQ010000235.1 GCA_947174615.1 uncultured Lachnospiraceae bacterium | reverse complement strand
TACTTTTCACACCCACGCCAAAGTAGTGGGAATCATGCGCCAAAATGCTAAAAGCTTTCGCTTTTCCTTTAAGCATTTTGTGTGCAAAATCTGTTATAATTCACACCTCAATAACTTATAAGCTGATAAAATCTGGCGGCGGTATCGCAGCGACCATATCCACTCTCGCAGTTTGAGCGCACGATGTACTTACCTGCCATGTTTACAATCATTCCCAGCACAAATCTGCCGTCAAGCTGGTCAAAGACAATATTCCAAGAAAAAACACCCGCTCGAGTAACATATCATTTTCCTATCAGACATGTTTTCCCATGAAATGCAAAACCGTATTTTATGATCTGCTTTGGTGTGAAGCCATTTGCAAGCAGAGACGCTTCGTATTGTTTTTCCTCAATCTGCATCAGAGCGTTTACCACTGTATCCTCCAATGTCTTTTCCTTTGATGATTTAAAAACCTTGAATTCTATTATATATGCATTGTTTTTTTCCATATCGTATGGCTTTAAAACGATATCATAGCGTCCGAATCCGCTTTCCCGATTTGATGTGATCTCAAACTGGTCCCGAAGCCCTACCATCAGTCCCAAAACAAAACCATGATAAAACCGCTCCGGATGATCATTACATGATGCGTTTTTGGCCACATCAAAATTTGAGAAGCTTTTTAGCGCAATTTCGTTCATGAATTCATTCATGTAATCAACGTCGTCAAGCAGCATTGCCTTAATGAAATCATTATACGCGCTGCTCTCCACATCCATTTCAAACCAGCTCCGGACCATGTCCTCAAACATCAATGCCACTTCCATGTTCGTCAGCGCTAATGTACAGCGTGGTCTCCCCTTTCCCTCTGCACGGAGAGGTTCCCTGCCAGTCATTTTCAGATATCCCGATGCCAGAAGGAGACTCCATACGGCATTCGTATTACCTTCCAGCTGATCAAATACAATCTGTTCTTCGATCGGCGCCGTAAAGCTTTTCCCTTTCATGAGATCTTCAACCGTTTTCTTTGCGTCAATATCGCCTGTCTGGATCAGTGTACTTACCAGACTGTTAGAACTTGTATTGGCCCAGTAGGGTGCGTACTCGCCATCTTTACTGATAAATGCAATAATTGACCACGGATTATAGATATCCGTAGATTTTCCAAATGTGAATCCGTCATACCACCTCTTGACATCTTCCTTATGTTTACTGAGATTTAACTCGTCGAGCACCTGAAAAACTTCTTCCTCTGTAAATCCAAAAGAAGTGGAATACTTATCTGATACGGTGGTCACTACTTCCAGATGATTCAGTTCTGAAAAAATGGATTCTTTTGAGATCCTGGTTATTCCTGTAATCAGCCCCCGTTCTATACTGTCATTATCCTTGAATGTCGTCACAAAAAATCTTCTGAAAAATGCCACGGCATGATTCCAGTAACCATAAACCCATGATTCCTGCATTGGGGTATCGTATTCATCCAGAAGAATGATTACTTTTTTACCATATACTTTTTCAAGATAACCACACAGGCGGCGGATCGCCACATGGGCTGTCCTGTCCGTCATATTATCGTTGACGGATGCAAAGTATGCCCTGTCATTCTCATCAAATGATTCTGATTTCATGATATCCCTGAACTTCGCATATATATCTGATATAATCTGCTTTACGGCTGTCTTCATTGTTTCTACGTTGTCAAGGAGCTTCTCACCTGCTTCACTTTCGCCATACCCCGACTTCACGCCCGCAAAGCTCATAAAAATTACGGGGTATGTCCCCTGCAGCTTTCTCAAATCTTCATCTTTCCAGACAAGACGTCCTTCAAACAGATCGCTCCTGCCCTTATATTTATTGGAGAAAAAGCATTCTACTGTGCTGAGATTGAGCGTTTTTCCAAATCTGCGGGGGCGTGTGATCAGCGTAACCTTGTCGGCATATTCCCACCATTCCCTGATAAAGTTTGTTTTGTCAATGTAAAAAATATGGTTCGCCATCATATCTTCATAGTTTTGATAACCTAGACCGTGTTTTACTTTCATGTATGTCTATTTCCTCCGTTTTATGTCCGTTCCCTATTCTTAATATACACTACTTTCCTTTTGGAAACAACAAACGGATGCAAAGAAAAAGAAATGTATGATAATCATCTATTATCTGTCCTCTTTTCATTGTTTTTTGAAAGCATTTCAATCAGTCTACCAATTCCCGTATATTTTGTGTTATAATATTTTGTATGATAATACAGCGGAGCGCTAAGGAGGAAATATGAATGGAATCAAGATGTGGTATCTTGTGCAGCAAATGTGACTGGCAAAAGACTGAAAAATGTAATGGCTGTGCCAATATTGATCATCCCTTCTGGGGAATTTGCCCGGTAAAAAGCTGTTGTGAAGGGAAAAAGTTGGAGCATTGTGGAGAATGCAATGAGTTTCCATGTACACAATTAGAGGAGTTTGCCTATGACGAAAAAGAAGGTGATTGTGGAGTTCGACTTGATCAGTGCAAAATCTGGTCTGCACTAACACAGATGAGATATGTTTGGATGGATGATTTCCTTATGAAAAAAGCAGGAGTGACAAAACTACCGCCACAGTGGAACTGGATTCGTTATGCGGTAGGTGGAAAAATGTTTGCAGCAGTGTGTCTTGGAGAAGACAATAGACCGTATTACATAACTTTGAAATTAGAACCATCAGAGGGAAGCTTTTTGCGACAGCAGTATGAAGATATTGTACCGGGATATTACATGAATAAACAACACTGGAATTCAATCAAACCCAATGGTGCAGTTGAAGATGATTTATTAAAAGATTTGTTGGATAAATCGTATCATTTAGTGCTTGGAGGATTCAGTAAAAAGAAACAAAAAGAGATTTTGGAAAGTGGGAATGAAATAAATGGTATTTGATTTTAAGGAAGGGTTTTGATGGCAGGACAATATTGAAGGCGTAGATGATTCCAGCAAGTCAGCTTTTAATTGGATTTCGGTTATTCATCTGCCTGATTTTATTACAACGAAAGATTTTGATTGGGCATTATTATTACAGATTACAATTGCACTTCTCGGCAAAATAAGATATAATAAGCAAGTCCTGTCAAACACAATCATTGAATAATGTAACTCATAAAAGTAAAAAATACACATACAGCAAACGAGTTGGAGGTTCTCCATGCATTCGATCATCACAATATTGGAATCAATCCTGACAAACATTGTCGAAATCTGCACGATCATCCTAGAGTTGTTCGGCGTAGCCATTCTTGTCTTTACCGCAGTCAAGTGCTTTTGGTACTGGATGAAGCATGACAGCAAGATTCGGCTGGAACTGGCACAGGGCATCGCACTGTCCCTTGAGTTCAAGATGGGCAGCGAAGTCCTGCGTACTGTCATTGTCCGCGAGTGGGGTGAACTTGGCATCCTTGGCGTTATCATTTTGCTGCGCGGCATTCTCACCTTCCTGATACACTGGGAAATCAAGCACGAGGAGAAAGCGTTGGCGCTGGATGCGCAGAAAAAATCCTAAATCCCATTCTTCCCATATGAATCCTTTTGTGCTATACTTAAATCAGAGTGCATTTGAATCAATATGATAAGGAAAAGGAGGTCTGTCATATGAATATCGGCAATCTTTCGGGAATGTATCCCAATTATGCTCTCTATGCAAATACCATCAATGCAAATACCATCAATCCGTCTGCCAGAACGACTGGCAGCGACACAAATCTGGCTGCTGTAGACTCACTTGGCAAAACTGAAGAACACAGCACGGACCCTGACAAAATCAAAAAAGCCGGCAAACGCTCCTCACCCGAGGAATGCGAGACCTGTGCCAACCGCAAATATCAGGATGGTTCTGATGAAGGCAACGTTTCATTTAAGACGGCATCCCATGTATCTCCAGAATCCGCAGGCGCCAGGGTTCGCGCACACGAGGGCGAGCATGTATCCAATGCCTACAAAAAGGCTGCACAGAAAAACGGCAAGGTCGTCAATGCCTCCGTCTCGATACATACTTCTGTCTGCCCTGAATGCGGACGCACCTATGTATCCGGCGGTGTCACCAACACAATGATCAAGTACTCCAACGAGGACAATCCATATACCAAGAATCAAAAACAGCTTGACGCTGCGAAATTCAAGGGCGCTAATATTGACTATGCCGCATAAAAAACAGCCAGAGAGATTTAACTTCCTCTCTGGCTGTTTTTTATACACTAAATGATGCATTTCTACTGGAGAAAGTTCTGCACACAGCCGCATAAGGAAATATGCCGCTTCGCGGCTGCTATGTCTGCAAAATCTCAAATACTTTCTTTGCCAGCGCGTCCGCTAACTGTCTGTGCCCCTCCATCGTCAGATGCATGTAGTCGATATCATTGACTGGCGCTGTGACTGCTGCATCCGCGTCCATGAAATGACATCCCATCAGTTCTGCAATCTTTTCAAACTCCTTTGCCAGCCCTGCCGATTTCTCCGCACAGCCGCGTCCCATCGTACCGCCGACATCCGACTCAAGATACCGCTCGTCAATGTTCTGAGGGGAAACAATCAGAATATTCGGCGTTCCACCACACCAGCAGTCTGTCGTCGCGACTGCCTTCGCGACCAGACGTTTCAGCCCCAATGCAATACACTCTGCGGATGCGCCGAAACGCTCCTTGGTATCATTTGTCCCCAGCATGATAATCAGCAGATCAACAGGCTCATGACTCATCAGACACGGATAGATAAAATCAAGACCGTTCAGCCCCTCGTGAATCGGATCTGTAAAACAGGTCGTGCGTCCGCTCAGCCCCTCCTCAATCACAAGATATTCACTGCCAAGTTTCTCCTGAAGCAGACAGCACCAGCGCTGTGTCTCATCAAACCGTCCGCCTGTACTGGCGCAATATCCATGTGTATTAGAATCTCCAAAACATACAATGTGCTTTTTCATCTTCTACCTGCTTTCTACTGCTCTCATAAAACGCTGTGCGATCTCAAGAGGTCTTGTGATGGCGCCGCCTACCACAACCGCATAGGCGCCCGCATTCAGCATCTCGACTGCCTGCTCAGGGCTGTGTATTCTGCCCTCTCCAATCACTGGAATATCTACTGTCTCTGATAATTTCTTTACCAGCTCATAATCCGGTCCGTCAAGTTTTGGAGAATGTGCTGTATATCCGCTCATGGTGGTTCCGACGAGATCCATGCCAAGCTTCCATGCATTCACACCTTCCTCATAGGTTGAAATGTCTGCCATCAGCACTGCCTTTGGATATGTTGTACGCACCTCCGAGATAAACTCATGAATACTCTTGCCATCTCCGCGTTTTTGGTCTGTGCAGTCAAGTGCAATGATATCCGCTCCAGCCTCCACCAGCGCATCTACTTCTTTCATCGTAGGCGTGATGTAGCTCTCAAAACCATCATACTGTATTTTAATCAGACCTATTACCGGAAGCCCTGTCTCCTCCTTGATTGCCACCACATCGCGGATACTGCTGGTGCGAATCATTGGTGTTCCCGCCTGTTTCGCTGCCCGCGCCATCAGATACATAATTGATTTCTCTTCCACATACAAGGGTTCCCCCGGAACTGCCTGACAGGATACAATCACTTTGCCTTTTATCTGTTCAAATAATTCCTGTTTTGTCATACGAAACCTCCGTGTATCAACGATACTTCTTTTCTATACATTTTTATACATATTTTTCGATTGCCTTATCAATCATTTCTGCGCATTTCTTCACCTGCGCCATATCATCTGGAATCAGCAGCGGCAGCGGCTTGCGCACTCCTCCAAGCTCAAGTCCCTCACGAATCTTTAAGATTTCCTTGATCACACCATACAGATTTCCGTGGCAGGCGCACATTCCGTAAATAATCTCATTTGCAGCATACTGTACCTGCCGCGCCTCCTCAAGCTTTCCGGCAGTTACAAGCGCCATAATTTTCAGATAAAGCTCCGGCATCACACCATAGGTACCGCCGATTCCACCGTCTGCACCAATTGCAAGACCTGCAACAAGCTGCTCATCAGGACCGTTGAGCACAGCAAAACCCTCACCGCCCTCGGACTTAAACATCTGAATATCCTGCGTCGGCATAGAACTATTCTTCACTGCTGCCACTCTGGGGTTTTTCTTCATCTCACGAAACAGCGGCATCGTCAGCGCCACGCCTGCCAGCTGTGGAATATTATAGATTATAAAGTCCGTGTCGGGCGCTGCATCTGAAATATCATTCCAATACTGCGCAATCGCATACTCAGGAAGGTGGAAATAGATTGGCGGAATCGCAGCAATGGCATCCACGCCAAGACCCTGCGCGTGCGCCGCAAGCTCTCTGCTGTCCTCTGTATTATTACAAGCCACATGTGCAATGATGGTCAGTTTCCCCCCAGCCGTATGCACAACACGCTCCAGTGTGCGTTTTCTGTCCTCCACACTCTGATAAATGCACTCACCCGACGAGCCGCCTACATAGACACCCTTCACGCCCTTCTTTACCATATAGTCTGTCAATTGCTCTACGCGCCCCTCGTCCACTTCGCCCTTCTCATCATAACAGGC
>CAMWJQ010000234.1 GCA_947174615.1 uncultured Lachnospiraceae bacterium | reverse complement strand
TAAGTATAGCGAAATCATTTTAGGGAATCAATCTGATTCTTGCTAGATATTTTAGAAATATTGCTTTTTGTTCAAAAATATTAAAAAAAATAAAGCTGAAAGGAATTGGTTGTATAAAATTTATACCAGAAAATGGATTCTGGACAATTATTTTATGCAAGATATGGAGAAAAGTAAGCGATTTGAAGAAAAATTATTGATTGTTGTGTGCTCTATTCACAATTAGTTCAATGCAAATATTTTAGAAATTTTTAGAAGGCTGTCTGTGTGGACAAAATGTATAAATTCTGCTATATTTTAATAGTGTATGCAAGTACTGTCATTTCACGCAGCAGTCAGTGTATAGAATTCTTTTGTATATATATTTAGAAAGGGGAGAGCGTATGGGAAACACCAGACACTGTATTGATGATCATAAATTGTCCTGTTTTGACGCCATCAAGCTCCTGTATGTCTCCACTTCAAAGTATGAAGGGGACTGGCAGAGCATCCTGCATTCCCATCCGTTCAGTGAACTGTTTTATGTCGTGCAGGGCAATGGCTCCTTTATCACAGAGGGCATGGAATTTTCGGTTGGAAAGAATGACATGGTGATCATCAATCCAAATGTGCAGCATACAGAGAAGTCGCTGCCCACAGCGCCGCTTGAGTATATTGTACTGGGAATTGAGGGGCTTTCTTTTGCCTTTGAAGAGATTGCTGCCACTCAGGATGGCGTATGTATGCAGACAGCGTTTGGGGATGTGTACAAGTATAATACACAGGATTCGAATATCTACGCGTATTTGAATATACTGCTGGAGGAGATTCATAAGAAAGCGGCAAACTATGAGACGGTATGCCAGAATCTGCTCGAAGTGATCATGATCTGTATGCTCAGAAACAACAACCTGTCTATTGTACAGAGCAGCAATGCACTCTTGAACAGAGAGTGTACGCAGATTAAAAATTATCTGGATGCAAACTATGCAGAGAACATTACGCTGGATCTGCTCGCGTCGTTCTCCCATATGAACAAGTACTACATGGTTCATGCTTTCACGAAATGTATCGGAATCTCTCCGATCACGTATCTTCTGCAAAAGAGGATACAGGAGGGGAAATCGCTGCTCGAATCTACATCCTATTCGATTTCGCAGATTTCGACGACACTTGGTTTTTCATCACAGTCTTATTTTTCTCAGGCATTTAAAAAGGCGACCGGAAAGACGCCGGTTCAGTATCGGAATGCATTTAAGCGAAGGAGAACTATTTAATTGACAGTATTTTGCATGAGGCGTATAATTATTTCGTATAATAGTTACGTAATGGAGGAAAACAATGGCAGGATTTGATAAAGACGCCTTTTGGCTCAAAATATTATCCTTATATAATGAGGCAAAAGAAAATAATTATGTCTTGAAACTGGATGAAGAACGGGTGAGAGAGCTCAAATCGCTCTACATTGATTTGTACATACCAATGGAAGAGATTGGTCATTATGATGATGACAAGATTATAAAAAAGCTGATGACAGCAATCGTATCTGTCTATAAGATTGACAAGGATACGATGGGGAATGGGGGGGAGATCGTTCAACTGGTCAACACAGTGAACTACGATGGCAGGAATATGTATGTTCGATTTGCCAAAATATCCCCGGTGAAGATGCGCCGCCTGGAGCTGGGAAAGACAAGGCAGCAGGTTGCGGAGCGGATGGGGTACAGCGTGGCAGCAGTTAGAAACTGTGAAGTTTCTTTTTGCGATTTGTCCAGACAGCCCGAAAAACTTGTACGGAAGCTTGCGAAGGTATTGGAATGCGAACCAGAGACTTTTTTGCAATAGGAGAGAATATTGGAGGTATGTGAATGGGCACGTATATGTTTTCTGAAATGGAAATAGACGCGATCGGGGAAATATCGAATATTTGTCTCGGGAGTTCAGCATCAACGCTCAGCATGTTGGTGCGGCAGACCGTGGATATCTCGCCGCCTAGGGTTGAGATTGTGGAGAAGAGTGAATATACGAAGAATGTATCTTCCAAGAAGGTTTTTGTGAAGGTGAACTATGTGGAAGGTGTGAAGGGATGCAGCATCCTGATGCTGGAAGAACAGGATGCCAAGGCGATTGCAGACTTGATGATGGGCAGTGACGGCAGAGGTGATTTTGCAAGGATGGACTTGAGTGATCTGCATCTGAGCGCTGTGTCGGAGGCGATGAATCAAATGATGGGTGCTGCGGCGACCTCCATGAGTGTCATGCTGGAGAGAAAAACAGATATTTCCACGCCGGACACAAAATTTATGGAGGATGGGGAATATTTGGCATATGAATTTCCTGATGATGACAGATTCGTAAAAGTTGGATTTAAGATGAAGATCGGGGATATCATAGACAGCCCTGTCATACAGCTATATCCGCACGATCTCGGCAAGGCGATCAGTGATCTGTTTCTCATCAAGAAGGCAAAAGAAAAGGAAAAGCAGTGACGAATGCGCAAGAAAAAACGAATTACCAGAAAAGAACTTAGGACCATTTATGAGATTGGTTATAGTTTTGTCAGAAAAGTAAAATTTGACCACGTGTCCTCATTTGCAGGGCACGCGGCTTTATTTTTACTGATGTCCATATTTCCGATGGCAATGTTCTGCATCTCTATTTTCAGTTATCTGCCGATTGATATGGGACGTCTGACACAGTATTTATTGACAATCATACCAGAAGGCTCCCTTCCGCTGGTCAACCAGATTCTCGCGGAGGCGTATGCGGAGAGCACGACCATGATGACCTCCTTTACAATGATTGTGATGCTCTTTTGTGCATCGAAGGGGGTGTATGCGGTAATTATCGGTATGAATGCTGTCTACGGCATCCGTGAGACGCGGGGAACAATGCTGCTGTATGCGCTTGCAGCAGCCTACGTGGTGATTTTCTTTGCCGCGATTGGGCTTATGATGATCTTGATCGTGCTGGGGAACAATATATTTAACTGGATGCTTCAGTTTGTGCCGAGCATGATTGTCTTTGACAGACTGTTCCGGTATGGGAAATATCTGTGTATGCTTGTGTTTCTGCTTGTGTTCTTCCTGTTGGTATATATGAATGTCCCTGACAGGCGATCAAAGATACGCTATGAGTTTTTTGGTGCGCTTTTTTCTACCATTGCATGGCTGGCATACTCGTGGGCGTTTTCTTTTTACATCAGCAATTATGCAAATTATTCTGTTACATATGGAAGTCTTGCAACTGTGGTGATCTTTATCTTATGGCTATATGGTACAATGAATATCGTGTTTGTAGGGGCAGAGATCAATGTCGTACTCCGCAAATTTGCAGAGTACGGCTACAACTACAGGCGGGCGTATGAATATTATAAGGACAAATATCATGGCGAGCTGCTGGGGCAGAGGGGGATTGTGATAAAGCTCCGAGCAAGGAGAAGGACAGCACAGAAGAAGGATGTATGAAAAGGACTTAATCGTTTGTGATAATGACAAAGTTTGATGAAATATAAGCTTCGGAACCGTTGTAGAGGATTTTTGTCCAGCCGTTGTCCTGTATTTCGATAATGTCAAAGGTTGTCCCCTCATCCACTGTATTGAGTACCTTGGCGTCCTCTGAGGCGGCGTTTCGGATATTGACTCTTGTGGAAGTCTTGCCATGCATTGTGTCCGGCGAAGGTGCGTCCGCCTCTTCGGTGGGGGCTGCGTCATTTGGAGAAACCGGAAGGACTGCTAACTGCGGTTCTTCCATAATATTGACAACCTCTGATCCCGCTGCGGACGCGGACTCGTTGATGGTTACGTAGCGCGGTCTTGTCACAATACAAAAGATCAGGAAACAGATGGAAACAGACATAATGGCGATGATACACAGTAAAATTGTATTGATTGTTGTTTTTTTCATAATGTCACCTCGGTTTTATGCATATAGCAAATTTTCATCCTGCGGCAGTTGCACCAAAACGGGCAGCATGGATTGTTGATATTAGGATTAGTATAGCTTATGCGATGTTAATTGGCAAGAAATTACAGTATTAAATTAATCTTCTAACATTTTGTTCATATTTTTGTAAAATATTGAAGGATCTTAGAAAAAAGATACTATTTCAGTTGACACGAGCTGTTGTTTATGATAATATATCTTTCGGATACAGCGGGATACTGCTGTGAACAAGCTGCTATAGCACAGTCGGTAGTGCGCAACATTGGTAGTGTTGAGGTCACCGGTTCGATTCCGGTTAGCAGCTTTTTTTCATGCAATAAATAGATGTGTACTCGCCGCGCGGTCCATGCGCCGCTTTAGCGTCATATTTCCTCGGCATGAGTCTGTGCATAAAAAAGTGAAGGGTAATCGCCCTTCACTTTTGTTTTTTAGTACGCCATTGCCGTCTCTTCGTTATTCAGCACACGCAGAGCGCCCTGTGCCAGAGCAAGCAGTTCATCCTCGCCGGGATATACGGTGAAGGGAGCGATCCATTCTGCGTATTCCTTGAGTGC
Organism: uncultured Lachnospiraceae bacterium; assembly: GCA_947174615.1. Taxonomy (GTDB): domain Bacteria; phylum Bacillota; class Clostridia; order Lachnospirales; family Lachnospiraceae; genus COE1. Next base: position 2,066 of record CAMWJQ010000234.1, on the reverse strand, counting down.
GGCGACAACATCTTCGCCGTAAGCGATGCCGCCAGTCACGATGATTTGGTCCACTTTTCCGTTCAGAACGCATGCCATAGAGCCGATATCCTTTGCGACCTGCAATAAGAATGCTTTCTTAGCCTCAACTGCCTTCTCGTCCCCTTCGTTGGCGCGTTTTGTGACCTCGCGCATGTCGTTCGTGCCAAGATATGCGTTGAAACCGCCTTTGCCGACAATTTTGCTGTAGATTTCTTTTTCAGTATAGTTTCCAGAGAAGCACATCTTGATCAGAGCGCCGCTTGGCACAGCGCCTGCACGCTCGGGAGAGAATGCACCGTCTCCGTCTAATGCATTGAATACGTCAATAACTTTGCCGTCAACATGGGCGCCGACAGAGACGCCGCCGCCCATATGGACTACAATCAAACGGAGTGTGTCATAAGATTTTCCGATTTCCTTTGCGTATCTCTTGGCAACTGCCTTCTGGTTCAGCGCATGGAATACACTGGTGCGGGGAAGTTCAGGAACGCCGGAGAACCGCGCGATTGGCATCAGCTCATCAACGACAACCGGGTCAACGATGTAGGAGGGAACACCGATAGAATCAGCGATTTCTCTGGCGAGAATGCCGCCGAGATTGGAGGCATGCTGCCCCTGCACACCTACTTTTAGGTCAGCAAGCAGAGCATCTGTCACCGCATAGGTGCCGCCGGGGATGGGTTTGAGCATACCGCCGCGCCCTACAACAACATTTAAGGACTTGATGTCAAAGTTTTTCTCTGTCAGTAAATCTGTGATAATCTTCTTGCGGAAATCTTTCTGGTCTACGATGGTAGCATACTGGGAAATCTCCTCGGTGGAGTGCCGCAGCGTTTCCTCAAACAATAAGGTTTCGTCCTCAAATACACCGATTTTGGTGGATGTGGAACCCGGATTGATAATCAGACTTTTGATTGCCATATGTATTTTCCTCCTGTATTACTTTGATTTTTTCATGGATTCTGCGACAACTGCGGCAAGTGCGATCGAATTTAGCTTTGCTTCGAAGCTGTCGGAGCGGGATGTCAGGATGACGGGGGCTGCTGTACCTGTCAGAATATTGCCGTTTTTCACGTCACAAAGGTGTGTCAGTACCTTGTATACAAGGTTTCCGGAATGGATGTCCGGGAAGAGAATGACATCTGCGTCACCGGCAATCTTTCTGTCTGTGCCGCCCTTATGTGCAGCGGCAGCGCTGTCGATTGCCATATCCATAGAGAGTGGTCCGTCAATGATGCAGCCGGTGATTTTACCCTCTGCATTCATCTTGGTCAGTTCATCTGCATCAACGGTGCAGGGCATCTTGGGATTGACAACCTCAACTGCAGCGACCGGAGCAACCTTTGGCTCGGCAATACCGCACGCGTGGCAGACTTCAACAGTATTGTTGATGATGGCTGTCTTGTCCTCCAGTGTCGGATAGGTCATAAAGGCAACGTCAGATAAGAACAGGAGGCGGTCAATGCCCTTAATCTCAAAGACGCATACATGGGAGAGCGCCTTGCCTGTGCGGAGTCCTACTTCTTTGTCCAGCACGCTCTTTAAGAAATTCTTGGTATCAATCAAGCCCTTCATATACATGTCCGCCTTGCCGTCATGGACGAGCTTTACAGCAGTGTGTGCAGCCTGTACATGGTCGGACTCATGGATGATCTCAAAACCAGTCAGATCCATATTCATGCTGGCAGCAATCTCTTTGATCTTTGTCTCGTCTCCGACAAGGATCGCGTCGGCAATGCCTTTTTCCTTTGCAGCTTTTACAGCCTCCAATACAGGTTCGTCTTCAGCGACCGCGACCGCGACCGTCTTGCGGTCACACTCGTAAACCTTTTGCAGTAAATCCTTAAAACCTTTACTCATTTGAAACACCTCGTTATTTTTATATATTTTTAGCCCGCAATAGTGCAGGGCTCTCTGTTAAAATAATAACACTTTCAAAAACAACGGTCAAGGTAGTAAGGCTGATTAATCTGCCTAAAATATAGAGGGAGTTACTTTTCACACCCACGCCAGATTTAGGCATAGCAATACGCCGATGCTACAAT
>CAMWJQ010000233.1 GCA_947174615.1 uncultured Lachnospiraceae bacterium | reverse complement strand
ATTGACAGAAGTTCATGACATGTTACAGAGAATGAACGAGCTGGCAGTAAAGGCAGCCAACGGCACAAATTCAAACTCTGACCGTCAGACAATTCAGGACGAGGTAGACCAGCTTCTCACAGAAATCGACCGTGTTGCAGAGACAACAAAGTTTAACGAGACATATCTGTTAAAGGGTGATTCTGGAAAGTCCAGCAAGTATCTGGCAGCGCATGATGCAGGTCTTGAGGGAACATTGACACAGGGTGCTACGAATGCTACATTCACAATGAAGCAGTTAGAGTTTGGCGATACAATCAAGATTGGCGGCAGCGAGTATCATATCAGCGGTACAGCAGCACAGCAGAAGACGGTAGTTGGTTCTATACAGTCTGGTCAGCAGGTTACAATTGATGGTATTACATACACCGCGGCATCTGTATCCAATGCAGATAAATTTGAATTGACGGTAGATGATTTGCAGAAAAAAGTTAACAAAGATGGAAAGAGCACTGTAAATATGAACGGAAAGACCTATTATGGCAATCAGGTTACAGGCACGAAGTCAGCGATCACATCGACAGTTGCTTATAATATGGTGAAGAAAGAGATTGGTCTGGCAAGCAGCATCGGTGCAGACGCATCTACGCAGGCATCTGTGAAATCATATTCGAAGATCACAGAAAATGGCGTTAAGAAGATAGAATTCTCTATCGACAAAGGTCAGGTAGAATCCCGCAACGATCTTGATTTCAGTCTCCATGTAGGTGCGGACGCAGACATGACCAACAAGATCAGTGTGAAGATCAGCTCGCTTGACACCAAGGGACTTGGCATTCAGGGATTGAATGTAAAGGATGCGACAGGTGCAGCAGCAACGTATGCGATTGACTCGATTGCAGACGCAGTAGCGAAGGTATCCGCACAGAGATCCTTACTCGGAGCTGTACAGAACAGATTAGACCACACCATCAACAACTTGGACAACGTTGTAGAGAATACGACATCTGCAGAGAGCCAGATTCGTGACACAGACATGGCTACAGAGATGGTGAAGTACTCTAATGCAAACATCCTCTCACAGGCTGGTCAGTCAATGCTTTCACAGGCAAATCAGGGGAATCAGGGAGTTCTTGCTTTACTTGGCTAATCATAAGGATGCAGACAATACATTGAAGGATTATTATATAGAAGAGATATAAAAGAGATATAGATGAAAAAGCTCACCGCAGAGTGCGGTGGGCTTTTTCGATAGAGAGAAGGAGGAATAAAAATATGTACAAGATACAGTTTTTAAATGGAGGACTGGCAAATCAGGCATTTCAGTATATCTTTGCCAGATATTACGAGCTGTCTCATCCGGGCGGAATTATGTATCTGGATGATTCCTACTTTGCGCTGAATACCGTGCATAACGGATATGAGCTAGAGAAAGTATTCGGCATCAGACCGCATATGCTGAGTGAAGTATTTGATCCGGAGATGTGGCAGTATATCTTGGAGGAGCGCAAGGCTGGAAAGAGCATACCTCAGATTTTGCTTGATAATGGCAATAAAATTGTTCTGATTTCGGAGGTAAAGGACAGTTTTGCAGCATTCAATCCATTTCAGGGAGAGGTGTATTATCAGGATGGAAAGGGGTATACGCCGCAGATTCTCGATTTTCCAGGAAATGCATACTATCATGGATACTGGATTTGCAAAGAATGGTTTGATACATACAAGGAGAATTTCCTGAAAGAGTTTACGTTTCCGGAATTGCAGGATGAAAATAATATACGCCTGATGAATGACATCATGGAGCAGAACTCGCTGTCGATTCATATTCGGAGAGGAGATTACGTGGAGCTGGACTGGGCGCTTCCGGTACAGGACTATAAGGAACGGATAGATGCATGGACGAAAATGAGGGGGACAAATTGGGATTTGTATGTTTTTTCGGATGATATCAATTGGTGCAGGTCACACAGTGAAGAAATGGGGTTTGGCGAATTCAAAAGTGTTTCCTATGTGGAGGGGAATACAGGAAGCAAGAGTTATATAGATATGCAGCTGATGAGCCGGTGCAGGGGAGTCATTGCATCCAACAGCGCATTCAGTTATCTGGCAGCGCTGTTAAATACAAGAAAAGTGAGCTATATCGGACCAGAGGACAGGGATGTATAATCCCTGTTTTCTGCTATTCTGCTGCGCGGCACAGTTGATCACCTTCCTGTATCCTCCTAGAGCGTGTTTGAAAAATGCTTTCTGCCGGATGTGCGTCACAGTTTGAGGGAGATTTGTGTCAAATGAAGGAGGCATAGGGGTCAAAGGCATAAAAGGCAATGCTTTATGTTGACTGAATTTGGTGCAAATATCACGCAAAGTGGTGAATACGACGCTTCGGCGTCGTTATGCAGGCGGTAGGAATGATATTTCAAACACACTCTAGCGCCCGCAAAGCATTTTTCAAATACGCGCTAAAAGGATGAAGTGTTGAACCAAAAGACTGAAATGGGACAAATAGTAATACAATTCGCGTAATTGCTTTAGATAATGAAATATTCATGTTTTTTAAAATTTTTTAAAAAATTCAAGAAAAAGACTAAAGTATTTTTCATATGCTCCGATATATAACATGTAAGCAAGCAAAACACTTACAAACTACAACTAAATATGGTAAGTACAAGAGTCAGTTTTCCTGAAAGGTGAAATGGTCAGGATAACTGCAAAACAGAAACAAAGTAACAGGTGATACAGAGATCGCCCGGGCAAAAGGAATTGTCCGAGATAAGATTTGCCAGTTGCTTTGGCAAATCTCATACCAGGTAAAAACAAGGAGGTATTTATTATGGTAGTGCAGCACAATCTTAGAGCAATGAATTCTAACAGAATGTTAGGCATCACACAGGGATCTTTAAACAAATCGACAGAGAAGTTATCATCAGGCTACAAAGTAAACAGAGCAGCAGATGATGCAGCGGGTCTTTCAATTTCCGAGAAAATGAGAAAACAGATCAGAGGGCTTTCCCAGGCGTCTTTGAATGCAGAGGATGGTATCAGTGCAGTGCAGACCGCAGAAGGTGCATTGACAGAAGTGCACGATATGCTGCAGAGAATGAACGAGCTGGCAGTAAAGGCAGCCAACGGCACAAACTCGATATCAGACCGTCAGACAATTCAGGACGAGGTAGACCAGCTCCTCACAGAAATCGACCGTGTCGCAGAGACGACCAAGTTCAATGAACTGTATACATTGAAGGGCGATGCAGACAAGGTGACAAGATATCTTGCAGCACATGACGCAGGTATAGAAGGAACTTTGACACAGGGCGCTACGAACGCAACATTTTCAATGGATCAGTTAAAGTTCGGCGATACCATTATGATCGCAGGCAGAGAGTATCATATCAGCGGAACCAAAGCAGACCAGGAGGGAATTATAACAGCATCTGTAAAGGTAGGTCAGCAGGTAACAATTGACGGAATCATGTACACCTGTACAGCAACAGTATCCAATGCTGATAAATTCGAATTGACAAAGGATGATTTGAAGGCTAAGCTCAATACTTCAAGCCTGAGCATTATGTCTGTTAACGGAAAGACCTACTATGGTGCAGGAATCACAGACGACAGAACAGTCGTAAGTTCCATCGGCGCATACAAGCTGATTCAGAAAGAATTGGGACTGGCAAGCAGCATCGGTGCAGATGGATCTACACAGGCATCTGTCAATGCCGGAGTGGATGGCAAGACTTTGAATAAACCGAGTTTTGCAGGGAAATGGGTATTTAGTATCGACAAGGGAAGTGTTGAGGTTCGTGAGGACATTGATTTCAGTCTCCATGTAGGTGCAGACGCTGACATGAACAACAAGATCGCCGTGAAGATCGGGGCGCTCGACACCAAGGGACTGGGAATCCAGGGACTGAATGTGAAGGACCCGACAGGAGCGGCAGCGACCTATGCGATTGATTCGATTGCGGATGCCGTGGCAAAGATTTCGGCACAGCGTTCGTTACTCGGAGCCGTACAGAACAGATTAGAGCACACGATCAACAACTTGGATAACGTTGTAGAGAACACCACAGCCGCAGAAAGCCAGATTCGAGATACCGATATGGCGACCGAGATGGTGAAGTACTCGAATAACAACGTACTTGCACAGGCAGGTCAGTCTATGCTGGCACAGTCCAATCAGGCAAACCAGGGTGTACTCAGTCTCTTAGGCTAATATGAGCAGATCGTTGTATGAAACGATCCTATAATGTAAGAAGAATTATTATTTAGAAAAATGATTTTATGTTTGAATATGGTACTTATCATTTCACATAAAAAAGAAAAACTGTCGCGCAGGCGGCAGTTTTTTTTATGGTGCGCCTTGCGGTGCACGTTTCTAAGAGGTGAAAGCCCATGAGCTGGAGCGTCGTTATATATATGGTGGGAATGATTTTTCAAACACGCTCTAGTACATCATTGCCTAAATAACAGTAAAAACAGTGCTTGATATTTGTGACAGGACAAGGCGGAGGAAGGAGGCAATGCGGTGGCATTGTTGACTGACGACAACGCAGGACTGGTGCAGATAGCAGGTGCTGTATTCACTGTTATTTGCGCAATGCTGTACTAATACAGTGGGTGTTAAGGAATTAGATTTCAAAAATAAAATGTATGAATAAGAGACACAATTCATAAAAATGTTGTAAAAAATCGGATTTTCATGAATTTCAAATTTTTTCAAAAAATATACAAAACGGGCTAAAGTATTTTGAATATATACCGATATATAAAGTGTAAGCAAACAAAACGCTTATAAATACAACTAAATATGGTAAGTACAAGAGTCAGTTTTCCTGAAAGGTGAAATGGTCAGGATAACTGCAAAACAGAAACAAAGTAACAGGTGATACAGAGATCGCCCGGGCAAAAGGAATTGTCCGAGATAAGATTTGCCAGTTGCTTTGGCAAATCTCATACCAGGTAAAAACAAGGAGGTATTTATTATGGTAGTGCAGCACAATCTTAGAGCAATGAATTCTAACAGAATGTTAGGCATCACACAGGGATCTTTAAACAAATCGACAGAGAAGTTATCATCAGGCTACAAAGTAAACAGAGCAGCAGATGATGCAGCGGGTCTTTCAATTTCCGAGAAAATGAGAAAACAGATCAGAGGGCTTTCCCAGGCGTCTTTGAATGCAGAGGATGGTATCAGTGCAGTGCAGACCGCAGAAGGTGCATTGACAGAAGTGCACGATATGCTGCAGAGAATGAACGAGCTGGCAGTAAAGGCAGCCAACGGCACAAACTCGATATCAGACCGTCAGACAATTCAGGACGAGGTAGACCAGCTCCTCACAGAAATCGACCGTGTCGCAGAGACGACCAAGTTCAATGAACTGTATACATTGAAGGGCGATGCAGACAAGGTGACAAGATATCTTGCAGCACATGACGCAGGTATAGAAGGAACTTTGACACAGGGCGCTACGAACGCAACATTTTCAATGGATCAGTTAAAGTTCGGCGATACCATTATGATCGCAGGCAGAGAGTATCATATCAGCGGAACCAAAGCAGACCAGGAGGGAATTATAACAGCATCTGTAAAGGTAGGTCAGCAGGTAACAATTGACGGAATCATGTACACCTGTACAGCAACAGTATCCAATGCTGATAAATTCGAATTGACAAAGGATGATTTGAAGGCTAAGCTCAATACTTCAAGCCTGAGCATTATGTCTGTTAACGGAAAGACCTACTATGGTGCAGGAATCACAGACGACAGAACAGTCGTAAGTTCCATCGGCGCATACAAGCTGATTCAGAAAGAATTGGGACTGGCAAGCAGCATCGGTGCAGATGGATCTACACAGGCATCTGTCAATGCCGGAGTGGATGGCAAGACTTTGAATAAACCGAGTTTTGCAGGGAAATGGGTATTTAGTATCGACAAGGGAAGTGTTGAGGTTCGTGAGGACATTGATTTCAGTCTCCATGTAGGTGCAGACGCTGACATGAACAACAAGATCGCCGTGAAGATCGGGGCGCTCGACACCAAGGGACTGGGAATCCAGGGACTGAATGTGAAGGACCCGACAGGAGCGGCAGCGACCTATGCGATTGATTCGATTGCGGATGCCGTGGCAAAGATTTCGGCACAGCGTTCGTTACTCGGAGCCGTACAGAACAGATTAGAGCACACGATCAACAACTTGGATAACGTTGTAGAGAACACCACAGCCGCAGAAAGCCAGATTCGAGATACCGATATGGCGACCGAGATGGTGAAGTACTCGAATAACAACGTACTTGCACAGGCAGGTCAGTCTATGCTGGCACAGTCCAATCAGGCAAACCAGGGTGTACTCAGCCTCTTAGGCTAATATAAACAGTTCACCGCATGAAATGATCTTATCATGAAGTAGAAATAATATTTTATGTTTGAATATGGTACTTATCATTTCACATAAAAAGAAAAACTGTCGCACAGGCGGCAGTTTTTCTTTTGCACTTCTATAATCATAGTTGGAAAAGCGGGTGTAATTTGCTATAATGTAAAAAATCTGTCAAATATACACATCTGACGCTGCCGACGA
>CAMWJQ010000232.1 GCA_947174615.1 uncultured Lachnospiraceae bacterium | reverse complement strand
TGACAATGATCAACACGCGCGCGCACTTGAAACCGCCGCCGGTACTGCCTGCACTTGCGCCAATCACCATCAGCCCCAGTATAATCGCTTTTGAAAACGTAGGCCACAGATCAAAATCCGTCGTGGCAAATCCCGTCGTCGTCACAATACTCGCAACCTGAAACGCCGCATGGCGCAGCGTCTCCCCAAACGTATCATAAAATCCTCTCAGATTCAATGTGATAAACACAATGCTGCCAAAGATCACGCCCAGATAAAGCCGAAGCTCCTCATCCTTAAATACACTGTAAAACTGGCGCAGCAGAAGCATATAGTAACAACTGAAATTGACACCAAACAGCAGCATAAATACCGTACATACATTCTGTATATACGGACTATACCCTGCTATACTGTCATTTTTGATGCCAAATCCCCCTGTTCCTGCGGTGCCAAATGCCGTGCAGACCGCATCGAACAACGGCATTCTGCCGATTAACAAAAACACAACGTTCAGCACGGTGAGCAGAATATAGATCAGATACAAGATCTCCGCCGTTTTTTTCATCTTAGGCACAAGTTTACCCACCTGCGGTCCCGGGCTCTCCGCACGCAGAAGATGCATCGTAAAACCTTTACTGCTCTCGCCCAGCGCACCGACTGCCAGCACAAAGACCAGCACGCCCATACCGCCAAGCCAGTGCGTAAAGCTTCTCCAATAGAGAATGCTCATCGAGAGCGCCTCCACCTCCGGCAGAATACTAGCCCCTGTTGTCGTAAACCCTGAAACTGTCTCAAACAACGCATCCAGAAAAGACGGAATCTCTCTTGATATATAAAAAGGCAGCGCCCCCAAAAGACTCATCACAATCCAACTGCTGCTGACGCAGACAAGCCCTTCCCTTGCCTTAAAGCTCCGCTTGCTGCCCCTGCACAGCACCAAAAGCAGCAAAGACAACAGCATTGTGATACAAAGGCTTGCCGCAAACCCCACACACGCCCAATCTTCCTGTTTGAACAGACTAATCAGGAATGCCGGAACCATAAATACCGCTTCAACCAGCAGAATATGACCTATAAATCTGCCCATCATCTTATAATTCATAATCGTCCTTATCCCTTTTATCCCTCAATAATTTATTCGAATATGTCATTCAGCTTGTAGATCACCCTGTCTGAGCCTGTGACAACTATCACGGTATCTCCATGCTCAAAGCTGGATTCACCGCTTGGAATCTCAAGCTGCGCCCCATGCATGATACATACCACCAGCACGTTTTTCTTGATTTTGAGCTGCTTGAGCGGCTCCCCGCAGTGAAGCGTGTACTGATCCACCATAAATTCCACTGCCTCAGCCTGTCCGTCTGCTATTGTATACACTGTCAGCGCTGCCCCTGTCTGATTCTTCATCGCACGCACATACTGTACGATATTGTTGCAGCTCAGCTCTTTTGGGCTGATGATACTGCCAAGCGGCAGCGCATCTAAGATGGTGTTATTCTCCAGACGCCCAAGCTTTGTGATAATCTGCGGAACCTTACAGCTGCTGCCGTACAGAGAAATAATGATATTCATCTCATCTACCCCTGTGAGCGTCACCAAGGCGTCGCAGTCCGAAATTCCCTCATTGTCAAGCAAAAACTCTTTCGTGGCATCTCCGTGAATGATTGAGGCTTTGGGAAGCATGTCTGCGAGCTGGAGGCACTTGTCATAATTCTGCTCTACAATCTGGACGCCAATCCCGTTTTTTAAAAGCAGCTGTGCCAGATAAAAGCTCACACGCCCTCCCCCGCACAGAATCACACGCTTGGCTTTGTGTGTGATAATCCCCAGATTTTTGAGCAGTGTCGTGAGCACATTGGTCGGCGCCGTCACAAATATTCGGTCTCCCTCTCTCAGGACGAAATCACCGCCCGGCATGGCGGCTTTGCCATTTCTGATAACTGTGCACACCAAAATCTTACACTTGACAATGCTGTATAAATCATTGAGCGCTGTGTTGCACAGCTTATGCCCTGCCTCCACACGCAGCTCTACGATCTCCACTCTGCCCTTGGCAAAGGTATCGCGCTTCAAGAAGCCCGGATATTTCAAAAGCCGCTCAATCTCTATCGCAGCAGACCGCTCTGGATTAATCATCATAGACAGTGCAAAAAGACTCCGCATCTTGTAAATCTGTTCTGTATACTCTGGATTTCTGATGCGGGCAATCGTATGTATCTTAGGATTCATCCCGTGCGCCGTCATGCAGCAGATCAAGTTCACCTCATCTGCATCTGTCACCGCAATGAGCAGATCCGCGTCCTTGACGCCTGCCTGCTCTAATGTTTTCATAGAAGCACAGTTTCCCTGTACTCCAATAATATCATACCGTTCCTCCGTCGATTCGATCACTTTTAAATTGGCATCTATCAGTGTCAAATCATACCCCTCCGCAGAAAGCTGCCTTGTCAGCATTGAACCGACTTTCCCTTCACCTGCAATTATTATCTTCACTTCATCTTGTCCTCCTATTTTATGCAATCCATGTATCATATTATATCATCTATCTCTAAAAAAGCAACGCGAGCAAGGGAAAAGTTTTCCCCTGCTCGCACACATTTTAGACAGCCTATTTATTTCTCATTTACAGTTCTGTTATTTACAGTTCTTCTTCAGGCTTTGCCTGCTGCTCTGTCTCAGCCTGTTCCGGATGCAGCTTTTTCTTGATTGCCGCCACCAGCTCCTCAATTGAGGATGCCTCAACCTTCTCCGTCTCAAGCTTTTTCTGGACGACTCTCTCCTCGCGTTCCTCCTCAGCCTTTTTCCGCTCAGCGCGCCGCTCACTGATACGCTCTTTCTGTGCCTTGCTGTTCGCTTCCAGATCTTTCAAAAGCTTTACTGCATAAGACACATTGCCATCCTGATCCATCGTGATGCTGAATCCCTTGATTTTATCAGCATCTTCACCGAGTTCTTCCTTTAAGGTATCCAATTCCCCGCCGGCGCCGCTGAGAACCTTCTCATATTTTTCTCTTGCAGCCGGGTCTGTCGCCATCTTTTCTAAGAGTTCTGGATTGATCAGCACGCTATAGTCTTTATCTGACTGCTCTGCATAATAATCCTGCTCTTCGTCCGAGGACCACTCTGCCACAGAAATATCCATATTGCCATACTTTTCTCTAAGCTCTGCCAGCAGGTTCTTTGCTGCATCGCTGAGCTCGATCCCTTCCTGTATGCCGTCTGCGTTCAGTGGTTTGTACTCCGTTGACTCCGTTTTCTTAGGTCTGCTATATCCCGCCTTCACATCGCGCGTCTGTCCGCTGTACTCATAAGTATCTTTGTCCGTGTTGGTCTGTTTGTTGTCTGACACTGCCCTCCTGCCCTGTGCCTTTCTGTTGACGCCTGCAAGATTTCCTATAAAGGCTGTCCCATCCTTATTTGTAGTTTGATTTGAAAAAAGTCCTATATTGTTGAACAGTGAATTTTGATTGATCCCATTCATTTTCATACCAGCCTTTCTTTGATTAAAATTCAAATTAATCCCTTCAAAATATTTTACCAGTTACTTCTAATATCGGCATTCTTTGAACAAAACTTTATATCCGTCAGCAGACAAAAAAACAATTCCTTCCAAATAATTCACATCGCTGCTGCCTGACGCAGCCGCAACAGTACTTTCTTCTCCATTCGGCTCACCTGCACCTGACTCATTCCCAGTTTCCCGGCAACCTGCATCTGTGTCTTATTCTCAAAGTAGCGAAGCTGTATCAGATTCTTTTCGCGCTCGTCAAGCCCGCTCAAAAGTTTCTCCAACAACAGCCTGTTGACAATCTCATCACTCTCGCCCTCCCCGCCAAGCATGTCCACCAGGAGCACCTCACTTCCATCGGACTCATACACGGTCTTGTAGATCGACTCCACCTCACGCCCTGCATCAAGCGCTGTGACAATATCCTCCACAGCAATTCCAGACTCCTTTTCCAGCTCTGAAATCGTTGGTTCCCGCCCCGCTTTTTGGTAAAATGCTTCCCGAATGCTTTTAAGTTTTCTGCCGTTTTCCTTGATACTCCTACTGACTTTGATGATCCCATCATCTCTCAGGAATCTTCGTATCTCGCCCATAATGACCGGAACAGCATATGTTGAAAAACACACGCCAAAGTCCAGATCAAACTTCTCAATCGCCTTCACCAATCCCATAGCGCCGATCTGAAACAAATCCTCCATCTCAACACCGCCTCTGCCCATAAAACGTTTTAACACATGGCGTACCAATCCCGTATTTTTCTCATAAAGCTGTTCTATTGCATCCTTTTCTCCTCTCTGTGCCCTGATAAAAAGTTCCCTCTCCTCCATAGCTCATACCCTGCTGCTACTGTTCCACACTGCCGCCTGCAAAATCGGCGCCAGCTTTTCTTCAGCGCTAAAACTTTTCCACATATGTACAACGGTTCCCTCGCCGATGCTGCTCTCGACTTCCAGACGGTCCATAAATGCCTCCATAAAAGAAAAACCCATACCAGACCGTTCATTTTCCGCTGCGGAGGTATAAAGAGGCTGCATTGCCTGCACTACATCCGCGATTCCCACGCCTCTGTCGATGATCTCCACCGACAGCTCATTCTCCTCTGTGAGATGCGCCCGCATGACAACACGTCCTCCCCGCTCCCCATAACCATGTATGATCGCGTTGGTAACTGCCTCCGACACTGCCGTCTTGACGTCCTCCAACTCGTCGAGTGTCGGGTCCACCCGTGATATAAAAGCAGCGATCACCACTCTTGCAAGCCCTTCATTTTCTGATATGGCATCAAACTCTATGCAGATGTCATTCTCCGCAAACTGTTTGTTCTGCCTTGTTCCATTCTCATTTTCCATATCCCTATCTCTCCCTTTTTCAATACAAAGAATTATTCTTATCGTCTCATGTCAGTATTTCGATAATAGATGACATTCCTGATGCCCTCAAGAGCCTTCCAATGCGTTCACTCGCGTTGATAGCATAGACTTTTCCGCCAAAACAGGAAATCTTCCTGTACCTTCCGATGATAATTCCCAGCCCGGAGCTATCCATAAAGGTCGTGTTCTCAAAGTCAAATACAATATTCTTCACCTTGTCATCCAGGATCAGCTGATCCGCACATTCCCGAATGTTTGCAGCGCCGTGATGGTCCACTTCACCGGGCATTTTGATACACAGATAATCATCTATGATTGCATATTCTTCCATCTTCTTTTCCATTCATATGCCTCCTTCACTACGTTCAATCAAAATCCAGTAAGGAAATCGCTATTTCCCTATTCGTGCCCCATGCTGCGCTTTAACGGAATACTTCCTCTGCATGGGGTTGCGCATAAAAAAGACATGTCTCTTTTGACATGCCCTCTTTTGTATATTATTCGCCTTTAATCTCCTTGATGTATCCCTGCGATTTTCGCGCTTTTGCAGTCCCCGGAAAAAGCTCTATCACCTGCTCATAAATTTCTACTGCCTTGTCCAGATTTCCTGTCTTATTGTACGAATTGCCAAGATTGTACAGTGCTTCCCCATTGGTGGGATCATAATCGTATGCCCGCTCAAGCTGTTTGATTGCGGTCTCATACTCCTCTTCCCGGAATGCCGCATAACCTATATCATAACACTTCCTTGCGACAACCCTGCCTATACTGCCCTTCAAGGCATCATACAGTGCTTTAAAGCTATCTGTAGCTTCATTTTGCAGATACTCGTCACTGATCTTCTCCAGCGCATCCGCAACTGCCATCTCATCTCCAGTCTTGTTCATGTGCATCAAAACAGCTTCGATCAAATCCGTGTTCGCCTGTATCTGCACCTTATTTGCCTGTGCCTCTGTCAGACTGTTGGTCAGTGAATCCTTTTCCTGCGTCAGATCATGAATCTGCGTCATCAGATCTGCCGCCTCTACCGTCTTGGCATCCAGCAGTTCACTGACTTCCTTGTATTTCACATTCACCTCATCCTGAGCCTGCTGTATCTTCGCTGGAAGTATCATAAACCATGCAACGCCAACACCGATCACCATACCAATGACCATATTGACCACGGTCTGCAGCACTGTCCTATCTTTTTTGTTGACGGGCTGTATCACGGTCTCATTGCCGCTCTGATAAACGATTGCTTCCTTCTTTTTGCGCGTGTGCTCCTCCTCAGTCGGAGTCAGCTCCTCCACCTCCTTGAGATAACGGAGCGTCATTGTATTGTTCGCATCAATACTGAGCGCTCTGTCAAGCTCCTTTTTTGCTTTGTCTAACTCCTGATTCTTGAGGTACAAAAGCGCTAACAGCTGCCTTGCCTGCACAAATCTCGAATTCATTGAAACAACCTTTTTGAGCTGTATCACTGCCAGATCAAGACTGTCCTGCTGGCAATAGTTCAATGCCATATTATATTTCTTGATCGTCTGATTATAGGCGTCGAGTCGTCCCGGATTATTTTGTATCATATCTATGTAATCATTTGCGATATTTTTCTCGCTCCTGATATTTTTGCTCATGACCCACTCGCTCAGCGCCGCCACAACCTCGCCCCGCTCAAAGTACACAAGCCCCAGCAGATTTCTGGCTTCTGTATGGTACTTATTCAGCTTGAGGCACTGCCGCAAGC
>CAMWJQ010000231.1 GCA_947174615.1 uncultured Lachnospiraceae bacterium | reverse complement strand
CTGCCCACCAGACATGGCTTGGCAATCTCAAGAAGATCGTGGATACCAAATCTAGCATACCATTGCAGCCGGACTCTTCCAGATGTGGTTTCGGGCATTTTTATTACGCTGTGACCCCAGATATCCCCGGCGTCCTGCCAATCTGGAAGGAACTGGAAGGCAAACACAGAAAATTTCATACATATGGTCAGGTGGTTATCAATGCGATCAACAATCAGGAATACAGCAAGGCTTCGCAAGTATATAATGAAGCCGTCGCCTATTCTAGTGAACTGATTGCCGATCTGAAAAAAATTATAGAACTTGCCAGAGCCTAATGTGCCGCTGCTGCATACTTTAAAGGACTGCCCTCGTGCAGTCCTTTTTTACTCAAATATCCCTGCCTTGCCCGCAAAGTATTCTCTCTTTTCCATCAATGTCCGCTTCTTTTCCTCCGGGAGGCTCAAAAATATATCCTCGTAATCAAGCTCAATCATCGCTGTCCCCTTCACAATATTAAAAAGCTGCATATTCAGCCAGTCTTCCCAAAGGTCATCAAATAATACCACGCTGTCTGTAAATGTCATAGAAGTGTTAAATCCATTGGGATAACTATAGTACTGCAGCTTGATAAACCCATATCTCCCCCCATCTAAAACCACAATGTCATCATTCGTTGTCTCGTATAATTCTGCAAAAGCGTCTATTACCTTCCGACATTTTATTTGTTCCTCTTCCGTAATGTACTTTTTCTTATCCATAAATCCTCCTGATGCTTATTGTATTTAATCACTACGTTACACACCTGAAATCACAGGTATTATACACGCACCAGATTATTATAATTCATTGCCATTCAAAATACAAGTTAAAGGTGTAGTCATGAAAAAAACAAAATAGTAGTTGACAAATTAATTTATACATAGTATAATAATTCTTGTCATTGAGATAGTTTAAATAAATCTTATAAATGCGATAGTGGCGTAGTTGGTAACGCGCGACCTTGCCAAGGTCGAGACCGCGGGTTCGAGCCCCGTCTATCGCTCTTTAAAACCCTTGATTTTCAAGGGTTTTTATTTGTATTTTGATTACGAAATTCCCCTCCTACACAATGCAGGAGGGCGTTTTATAGCGTATTTTTATATTTTACTCGATAGATTCGATACATTGATTCTCGGATGCGTTCTTTGGTAATCGTGCCATCTGACACAGCTTGTAAGACCCCCTCATACGCCTCTTTATAATCTTCTGGCGACAGAAGCAGATCCGCTCCTGCATTTACTGCCGCCACGGCAGCCTCAGCAGAATTATAAGCACTCGTAATGACACTGTCATCAAGTGCATCGGTCATGATTACGCCGCGAAATCCCAAGGTATTCCTGAGCACATCCTGTATCACTACAGAAGACAATGATGATGGTGTATCGTCTCCCGTTATGCCTTTTGCCTGAACATGCGACACCATGATACAGTCCACGCCGTTTTTAATTACCGCATCATAAAGACCAAATTCACTGCCTTGAAGCTCCTCTAAAGATTTCGATGCAGCAGCGTCACCGGGAAAAGATCGCAGGACAGCGCTTACCTTCGCCTCCTGCACCGCCTGTACTGCGACACTTGTAAGTGCCGCGTCATCCAATACGGCAGGCGCCAGATTCATGTCCACCCCGTATGAAGCTAAGGCAGATGAGATACTTCCATATGCCTGCGTGACACTGTTTGCATCTGCCAGCTCAGATGCCTTTGATGTTGCTGTCAGACCATATTCTGTTGTTCCACAATCAGCCAGAACTGCCCTGAACAAAGGATATTTGGAATACGCCTTTGCATTTGCAAGCATTTTGGTAAACTGCTCCTGTGATTTGAAGTTCTTTGCTGCATACACAAATCCACCCACAGGATTTTCAGCGAGTGCCGTTCTCGTACCCTCACCTGCCTGTACCGCAGTCTCGACGCCGGTTATAGCTTCCGGTGACACGATGAACATACCTGCAACCATCTCTTCGATCGTCATGTCATTTAGCAGTTTTTCGACTAAGTTCTCGACTGGATCGTCCTCTGCGGGAGAATTGTAACCCTCATTGTATACAATGCTGTTATGCTCTTCCTGTATTTCAAACGTCTGACTCTCCTGCTCAGTTATAATACCAGACTCCGCCTCCTCAATCACACGATTCACCTTATCATTATAATTATTTACATATCGTATGACTGCTTTGACACCCACATAGCCTGCTGCCAGTATCAGAATGATAATAACAACTAATGCCAAATAGGCAAGCAACTGGTTTCTGAGGCGTCTGTACCTTCTTTTCTGCCTGCTTGATCTTTCATTTCTCATAATTATTAATTACTCATTAAATCAATGGATACTTTTCTGTGAGTGTCTGTACGATTGCCCTTGCGCCTGCAACGCCATTCTCCTGCTCCTTGATGACCATAGCGATCGCCTCCGCAATCTTATCCATATCCTCCTCGTTCATGCCACGGCTTGTCACTGCAGGCGTTCCAAGACGGATACCGCTTGTGACAAACGGCGACTTTGGATCATTGGGAATTGTGTTCTTGTTGCAGGTAATGTGCGCCTCATCCATCAGCTTCTCGACAGCCTTGCCTGTGAGGTCATACGTTGTGAGGTCCACCAGCATCAGATGATTGTCTGTGCCGCCTGAGACAATCTTGATCTCTCTCTGTGTCAGACCTTTGCAGAGTGCCTGCGCATTCCTGACAATCTGCTGCTGGTAAGCCTTGAACTTATCACTGAGCGCCTCCTGGAAGCAGACCGCCTTTGCCGCAATCACATGCATGAGCGGACCACCCTGAATGCCCGGGAAGATAGCCTTGTTAAAATTATATTTCTCAGCCGCCTCTTTGTTAGCAAGAATCAGTCCGCCGCGAGGTCCGCGCAGCGTCTTGTGTGTTGTCGTCGTCACCACATCCGCATACGGAATCGGGCTTGGATGAAGTCCTGCTGCCACCAGTCCTGCGATATGCGCCATATCTACCATAAGAACAGCCCCAACCTCGTCACACACCTCTCTAAAACGCTTAAAATCAATCGTTCTGGCATAGGCGCTCGCACCTGCGATGATCATCTTGGGCTTGCACTCCAATGCCAGCTCACGCATCCTGTCGTAATCAAGAAAGCCATTGTCGTCCACACCATAAGGAACAACATTGAAATACTTCCCGGACATGTTGACAGGCGAACCGTGTGTGAGATGTCCGCCATGGTCGAGATTCATCCCCATAATCGTATCTCCCGGCTGCAGGATGGCAAACTGCACTGCCATGTTTGCCTGTGCGCCTGAATGCGGCTGCACATTTGCATAATCACATCCAAATAATTCCTTCGCGCGATCAATCGCAAGATTCTCTACAACATCAACACACTCACATCCACCATAGTATCTCTTTCCGGGATATCCTTCTGCATACTTGTTGGTCAATGGACTGCCCATTGCCGCCATCACTGCCTTACTAACCCAGTTCTCAGAGGCGATCAGCTCGATATGGCTGTTCTGTCTCTCCTGCTCTGCCACGATGGCATCTGCGATCTGGGGATCTGTCTTTCTTACTTCATCAAGTGAATACATGAATCTTTCCTCCGTATTTACATATTTCATTCTAATTTTAATACAATACATTAGTATAGCGGTTTTCCCACAATTTTACAAGAGCTAATTAAAATGGAAAATACGCTGGCAAATCTTATATCCATCCACTGAAATCTTTCGTCCAAGTTTTCCTGGAAGATTCATCGCGTTTCCGAGAATCCCCATCCGAAGCCGCATCCACAAAACTTTGTCCTTGGTCTTGATATACTGCCAAAGCTCCTTTTTCTTCTCGAGATTATCCTCCTGCTCGGAACGGATCAGCAGCACAGACGAAACCGTCGTGATGATATCAAGATAATTCACCATATACTTTCGCACCTTGCCATTTGTCAAAATGTGCTGTTTCTCTGCAATATAATAATCAACCAGCAGCTTATTGACCTTAATCTGCTGGTCAATCCTGCTGATCATAACCTGCTCATTGACAGACTGATCGTCCCTGCCAATAAAATAACGGTAGAAATTCACATTCATATAATACATCGTCTTTACATATGGCAGCGGGTTGAACACAAAAATGTTATCCACATAAAAAGTATGCTCCGGCAGCTTCAGCCCGCAATCCCGCAGCAGGTTCGTCCTGTAGATGACAGAGTGCATCAGAATATACTGCCCTACCCGGAAATGCCGTACATCCTTCCATGTAAAGATTTCCTCCTCTGGCAGCGTATGGGAATATTTCATAACTTTCTTGCGCTTCTCACCCTCTTTCTCATACACATAGTTGCTGATAAACATGTCAATGGACTTTCCACCTTTTAGAAGCTCCTTGAGCTTGTCCAGTATGCGGATATATGCGCTCTGGTTCACCCAGTCGTCACTGTCCACCACTTTGAAATAAAGACCTCTCGCATGTTCAATACCGACATTGACTGCGGAACCATGTCCTCCGTTTTCCTTGTTGACAACCTTGATAATTTCCGGAAAGCGCTCTCTGTACTCCTCGGCAATATCGGGTGTGCTGTCACTCGAACCGTCATTGACAATGATGATCTCCACATCCTCTCCGCCCGGAAGCAGTGAATCAATACATCTTCGCATATACGCTGCTGAATTGTAACATGGTACCGCTATTGATAATAATTTCATAATCCTCTCCAATCCTTTATGGTCTAAGGCGGTTGCACTCAAAACGTTCCATCGTCAGGAGACAGTTCCGAATCTCATTATATCGCGTCTCTATGTCCCCCTCCTTTACCTCCGTGTCAAGGCTCACTGCCATCGTGTCAATCATAGCATCTGTTATTCTGGGATGAAGCATACTAAGTATCTGAAGTTTTTTCTCATAAGTATCTGCGTCCAGAAATTCCAGAACTCCCTCATCCAGCGCATCGCCGTCTCCAGCCTCAGGAGCCTGTGTGTTGATAGCTGCTGGCTGAACGGATTCTGTCTCAGGCTCCGGTTCCTGCTCCTTTTTTCCCCTCTTCAAAATCCTGTTGAGCGTCTGCACTGAAGTTTCCTTTAATGGCGCCGCAGCCTCCTCTCCTCTGATATCCAGCCGTTCAAAGCGGTACACCTGTTTTTCATTCGGATATTTTCGGGCATCAATCTTGCTCATAAACATCTCAAGCGGACGCACATATACCTCAAATGGCGCATAAAGCTGCTGGTATACCACCATTTTCACACCGCTCTCAGAATGACGCGCCAGCGTGATGATCTGGTAAATGTTTCCCTTAAAATGCCTGTAAATTTCCTGTGGTCTGGGATTTGGTCTCATAACTGCACTCCTACCTTCTTTCTACTTCTATTTCTTTTTCCATGTACATAATAAGCTCTATTGTAAACTATTTTCCCTAATTTGTCATTTATTTATCAAAATAAAATCTCCTGTTCTTAAAATCCCCATATCAGAAGATATCATAACAGGAGTTATCCTTAAAATAATTTATTTTTGATTGTTTCAGGTTCCTGCGCAAATTGCAGTGCCATCTCTCTGTCAATCTTGTATTCTTTGTAGAGCTGGCAGAGCGCATCATCCATTGTCATCATGCCCATTTTCCTATTTGTCTGCATAACACTCGTTATTTGATGAGTCTTTCCCTCTCGTATCAGATTTCTGACCGCAGAGTTTGAGTGAAGTACCTCAAATGCCGCGACACGCCCCTTGCCGCCGATCATTGGAACAAGCTGCTGTGAGATGACAGCCTCTAGTACATTTGCCAACTGGACACGAATCTGCTGCTGCTGGTGCGGCGGAAAGACGTCAATCACACGATCTACTGTGCTGGCTGCACCAATCGTGTGCAGTGTGGATAACACCAGATGTCCTGTCTCTGCCGCGGTGATCGCGACGCTGATTGTCTCAAAATCGCGCATCTCCCCCACGAGAATCACATCAGGGTCCTCGCGCAGCGCGGCGCGGAGCGCATTGGCATAAGACTGTGTATCCAGCCCGATTTCCCTCTGGTTTACGATTGCCTGCTTGTGCTGATGCAGGTACTCGATCGGGTCCTCCAGCGTAATCACATGTGCCTCACGGTTATTGTTGAGCTTGTCGATAATGGCTGCGAGTGTCGTGGACTTGCCGCTTCCAGTCGGACCTGTGACAAGTATCAATCCTCTCTTTTTCTGGTACAAATCTATGACAGATGCAGGCACACCCAACACCTCCGGCGAGGGCACGACCGTATCCACGAGACGAAATGCCAAAGCTGCAGATCCGCGCTGTTTGTACACATTGACTCGATAACGTCCCTCGCCCGCAATGGCATAGGACATATCCACTTCTCCTTTCTCCTCAAAGCGCTGTCTTTGCGTGTCATTCATCACAGAGTTGGCAATCTCCAACGTATCTGGCGGAAGCAGGCGCTCCCCTTCCATTGTGATCAGCTTTCCATTGACCCGCATCTTGGGAGGAATGCCCACAGTGATATGTACATCGGACGCTTTCGCCCTTTTTGCCGCTGCCAAGATCTCCTCAACCGTCTGTGCCATCGTTTATTACCCTGCCTTTCTCATTCATGCGCCCGCCGCTTTATGTAGTCGCAT
>CAMWJQ010000230.1 GCA_947174615.1 uncultured Lachnospiraceae bacterium | reverse complement strand
GGAAAGTTATTTTCCTGCAATATCTGCCATATGGATGATTTTTATATGCCTTTAGAGAAACGGCGGAAAAACTGGATGGAAATTCCAGCCGGAAATATGGATCTGCAGCGCTTTCTGACGGAGGTACTGCGTCCGGTCAGGGCAGGACAACAGGCTGTTTACCGTCCCTATCATTGCAGAGAGAATGATTTAGGAGAGGCGGTGCGGATGCCGTTTTGTAAACTGACAGTGGTAGAAGGCAGCTATTCCCGTCATCCGATATTGGCGGCGCAGTATGACATGACGATATTCCTGACATGCAGCAGGGAAGAACAAAGAAAGCGGCTGCAGATACGGGAAGGTGATTATTTTTCTGCCTTTGAGGATCTGTGGATACCATTGGAAGAAAATTATTTACAGCGTTATTCGATAGAAACTGGCAGTCACCTTATCGTAGATACCAGTAATTATTGAGAAAATAAAAGGAGAAATGGAAACATGAAAGAAATGTCAATCAAAAAACATATTCAGAATCTTGTTACGGCAGCAATGCTTTTGGCGGTAGGTATTGTCTTGCCTTTCTTTACAGGGCAGATACCGCAGATTGGCAGTATGCTTTTGCCAATGCATCTGCCGG
This sequence comes from uncultured Lachnospiraceae bacterium, assembly GCA_947174615.1. Taxonomy (GTDB): domain Bacteria; phylum Bacillota; class Clostridia; order Lachnospirales; family Lachnospiraceae; genus COE1. The sequence goes on along the minus strand of CAMWJQ010000230.1, from coordinate 6,005 downwards.
TACTTGTCTGCGGGCTGATCTGTGGCTGGCAATATGGCGGTATTGTGGGATTTATACTTCCACTGCTCCGTTATGCCCTTTTTGGGATGCCGCCTATGCCTAACGGGATAGCAATGGCTTTTGAACTTGCAGCATATGGTTCGGTTGCCGGATTCTTATATAACCGTTCCAAGTGGCAGTGTATTGTATCCCTGTACCATTCCCTGATCATTGCCATGATTGGAGGGCGTGTTATATGGGGGATTGTGCGGGTTGTGATGCTCGGCATGACAGGAAATGCGTTCACATGGCAGATGTTTATGGCAGGTGCATTTTTGAATGCCGTTCCGGGGATTATCCTGCAGCTAGTATTTATTCCGGCACTCATGGTTGCTTTGAATAAAACGGGGCTTGTACGTTTCCACAGGGAACAAAAAGCAGCAGTCAGGGTAAGAGGGAAATCGTAATCCAGAAACGAGTATCAGAGGTTAATGAAATACTGCCTATAGGCAGCGCCGAAAAAGAGGTTGTTTAGATATCGCCTATAGGAGGTACCGAAAAATGCCCTGAAGGGGCTTACCCAAACCATCGGCAGTGGGTTCCTTTCGGAAAATTATTGTGGTATAATGGAGTCATCCATCGAAGTTTCTATGGGAGGAACACTATGAGAAAGAGAAAAAGAGTTATGAAAATAATTTTTATTGTGATTGTCGCAGTGCTTATATTGCTGTTTATCATATACTTCAATCATCAAATCCATTTAAAAGAGGAAACGGAATTACGTTTGCCGTTAGGACAGATGGTTGAAGTTGACGGCAATAATATGAGTATCTATATTGAAGGAACCGGCGATACAACGCTTGTTTTCATGTCAGGTGGGGGCACGTGTTCTCCCATATTGGATTTCAAGTCCCTCTATTCTCTTTTAAGTGATAAATATCAGATTGCAGTTGTAGAGAAATTCGGATACGGTTTCAGCGATGTTGTCGATAAGGACAGAGATATTGATTCGATACTCGAAGACACAAGAACTGCTCTTGCCGCCGCAGGATTAAGTGCGCCCTATGTCCTTTGCCCTCACTCCATGTCAGGACTTGAAGCCCTATATTGGGCGCAGAAATATCCTGATGAGGTATCTGCAATTATTGGACTTGATATGTCAGTGCCGGAGTATTATGGCAGCATGAACATAAATATACCGATTATGCACATTTCAGGCTGGGCGGCTAATATAGGTGTCACTCGTTTTATACCGGGCATTTCGGATAGTGACGCTATAAAATACGGTACATTATCCGATGATGAAAAAGAAATCTATAGAGCCATTTTCTACAGTCGGACAGCAACTGTGACAATGCGAAACGAAGTTGAACGAGTAAAGGAAAACGCTGAAAAAGTGAACAGTATGGGGGTTCCGCAGCTTCCAATGCTGTTATTTATTTCAGATGGTTTTGGTGCAACAGGATTTGATAAAGAAACATGGAGAAAAATACCAATAGAATATATATCACAGGTGGATAAAGGGGAATATATAGAATTAAACTGCCCCCATTATGTTCATGATTACGAGTACGAAACAATAAGTGAAAGTATCATTGCATTCCTATTGGAACAATGAATTCCAGTTGTGAACCTGAAAATTGAATCAGAACCACCCCAAATGCCGTTGCATGGAAAAACCAGGCAGCGGCATTTCCTTATCTCCGCTTCATCCTGCTCAATGGGGAATCATCGTATGCCGGGGTTGTCCTTAAAACCGCAAGATATATGAATAGTGAAGTGAAGTATCCTGCTATAATATAGTGACAGGTCAGAAATCAAAATTTCTAACCTGTCACTAAAGAGAAAGGAGGAAGCTGCAATGCCGGGAAATATCAAAAATGTAATGACGGCAATCAACTATATCGAAAGCCACTTGCATGAAAAACTGGATTTGGAAACAGTTGCGGGAGCTGTACATTATTCAAAATATCATTTACACCGAATGTTCACAGGTACGGTAGGGCTGACAATCCACGATTATGTACAACGCCGCCAGTTGACTGAAGCCGCAAAACTGCTTGTACTTTCGGACAGACCAATCCTTGAAATTGCCCTTTCTGCCGGATATGAGAGCCAGCAGTCCTTTACGGATATTTTCAAAGCCATGTATAAAAAATCCCCTAACAGGTACAGGCAGGAAGGAGAATTTTATCCATTGCAGCTAAGATATGTCTTGAATGAAAATCCTACAAATTTAGAGGAAAAAGAATGGCAGGATAAAATCGTCTTTGCAACACAGGAAGATATACCCAAATGGATAGAATTGGTTCACCTTGTCATTGACGGCTTCCCGCACTTGGACGAGAAGCAATATTTTGAACGGTTGCAGGAATATATCAAAAATAAGCGGGCATTGATTTTGAAAGACGCTGATACGGCAATCGGAATTATGGCATTTAATGAGGTAACGGGAAGCATTGATTTCTTTGGGGTACACCCACAGTATCAGAAATGGGGGATTGCGAAAGCGTTTTGTGAAAAGGCACTGTATGAACTTGCGCGTTCCGCACAGATTAGCGTGACGACTTTCAGGGAGGGCGACAAGGCAGATACCGGCTATCGGGAGATATGGGGAAATCTTGGCTTTACCGAAGCGGAACTATTGATTGAATTTGGCTATCCGACACAGCAGTTTATACTTCGCAGAGAAAAATCGGAGGGCAAAGAGAATGAATGACCTAAATCCACTATCACAGAACTTTACAATAACATCATTGCTGAAATTTGCATTTCCGACAATTTTAATGATGATATTCATGGGGTTATATACAGTCGTTGACACGATTTTTGTAGCACGCTTTGTAGACACAAATGCGCTTTCGGCATTAAATATTGTCTGCCCTGTTATGAATCTGATTGTCGGTCTTGGAACTATGCTTGCAACAGGAGGGAGCGCGATTGTAGCACGCAAAATGGGGGCAGGAGAACAAAGAAGAGCGACACAGGATTTTACGCTGATTATCTCAGCGGGCGTTTTGTTAGGCGTATTGATTGCAGTCTTGGGAACGATTTTTATTGACAGAATTGTTTGGGGGCTTGGGGCGAGCAGTATTTTATTTCCATACTGCAAAGAATACCTTTTCATTCTATTGTTATTCACGCCTGCAAGTATTCTGCAAGTGCTTTTTCAAAATCTAATCGTAACAGCGGGACGCCCCGGAATTGGTATGGCGCTTGGTGTAAGCGCGGGAATCGCTAATATTTTATTGGACTATATTTTTATGGCGTCGTTGCAAATAGGCATCAAGGGGGCGGCGTTTGGTACAGGTATTGGCTATATGATACCGGCAGGAATCGGAATATGTTTCTTTTCCGCAAAGAACAACAATCTTCATTTTAGAAAGCCCATCATAGACTTTTCCATATTGGCTGAAAGCTGTACCAATGGTTTTTCGGAACTGGTAAGTCAGGCGGCAACAGCAGTTACAACATTCCTTTTTAATCGGATTATGATGAAACTGCTTGGAGAGAACGGAGTTGCGGCAATCACAATCATTATTTATACACAGTTTTTATTGAGTGCCCTTTACATAGGCTTTTCTATGGGAGTAGCTCCTGTTATCAGCTATAATTATGGGAAACAGGACAAAAAACAGTTAAAGAATGTATTTGGTATTTGTCTGCGGTTCATTGTCTTGGTTTCTATCTCTGTTTCTGCAATAGCTTTTATTTTTGGTTCGTCATTGGTTGGTATTTTTGCGGAAACGGGAACGCCTGTTTATGAAATTGCACGAAATGGGTTTTTGATTTTTCCTTTATGCTTTCTGTTTTGCGGGCTGAATATTTTTACCTCTGCCACATTTACAGCATTATCAAATGGGAAGCTGTCGGCAATTTTGTCATTCCTGCGGACTTTCGGACTGATTCCAGTGCTGTTGCTTACATTGCCTAATTTTTGGGGTGTAACGGGTGTATGGCTTGCAGTACCGATAGCAGAGCTGATCACCATGATTGTAGCGCTGGTTTTTCTTCGTCAGAACAGAGAAATGTATCACTACGCATAAAAAGAAGATTTTCATGCCGTCTGGCGGTAAAAAAACGTTGTGTGGCGGCAAAATCATCATGCGTTAAAACAGAACGAAAGCGGTTTCTTCTTACTTAAAAGCAGCGAGGAAAATTTTTCGTTGCTTTTTGATATGCATGAAGTCAACATTTTTGGTATCATAAAGAATGATTTTGGCTTTAAACAAAAAATATAATTTGTGTATTGACTCTCTCGTAGCGTAACGGTTTAGGATAGGATTGAAAGGAGGAAGCAATGAAGACAGTCAAAGACATGTCAGAGATAAGTGGAGTGAGCATAAGAACACTGAGATATTATGACGAAATTGGTTTATTAAAGCCAACAGAATTATCTGATGCAGGATACCGCTTATACGACAACAAAGCATTAGAAAGATTACAGGAAATTATGTTCTTTAAAGAATTAGAGATTCCATTAGAAGATATAAAGAAAATAATGGATAATCCTAATTATGATAGAGAGCAGGCTTTATTAACTCAAAAAAATTTATTGGAGCAAAAGCGAAACCGACTAAATGGAATTATTGAGTTAATATCAGATGTGATGAAAGGAGTTAATACTATGAGCTTTGAGGCCTTTAGCAGTGATGAAATACAGAAAATTTTAGACCATATGTTGGGATGCATGTCAGAAGAATCGCTTAAACAACAGATACAAAAATATGGGAGCGAGGAAAAATATCGGGAGCATTTGGCGGCAGGATTTTCAAATGAACAAGCGATTGCGGATGTTTTTAAATGGTATGGCAGTAAAGAAAAGGCAATGGAAGCTATTATGCAGTCAACTGGTGATGTTAAGGAATTGAGGCAGGAGCAGGACAAAAATGCCGCAATCTATAAAAAGTTTATGGCAGCAAAAGAAAACGATGATGCGAATGCAGCAAAAGAAGCAGTCGAGCAGCTTGCGGAAAATTATAAGGAAATGTTTAAACTTGCCAATGCCAGAAGCATACTTTTGGATTTAGCAAGTGAATATCTGCAAGGACAGAAGTTGGCGGAAGCAACGGACAGCCAATTTGGAAGCGGTTGTTCTGAATATGTTGCATATGCCATTCAAAAGTATTATGGTGTTTAATTTCTCTTATATTGACATCATTAGCAGGAATAGAAAAGAATAGCCTATAAAAGCAGCCCCGACATTGACGTGAGACGCTCCAAAGACAACGATCATCTTGTGAAGCCGCCTAAAGACAGAAAAATATTCCTTCTATCCTTGACGAAAATATGTTTGTATTCTATAATAAAATAAAACATTTATTCGCACAGGAGGAGACATGGATAAAATACAGGGTAACATGGATACGCTGAGCAGTATGCAGCTCACAGCCACAATGGAAGGTCTGGATGCAGAGTGCAAGTTACTGCTAAGCAGCAGGGAAATATTGGCTGTGATCCTAAAGGAAACCGTTGATGAATACAAGGAATACAGCAGAGAGGAGATCATAGGCTTCATAGAACCGGATTCCATTGAGGCGGACAGGGAGGTATCGCCCGGGCGGACAAACTCACAGGTACAGGGAGCTGCGCAGGAATTTGCAGCCCTGAATGAGAAAGTGTCCCGGTTTGATATCCGGCTGAGGGCAAAAAATCCAAGGCTGTCAAAGGAGAAGATCGTCATCAAACTCCACATAGACGTAGAGCCGCAGAAGTCCTACCGTCCCGGATATCCTGTTGAGAAGCGGGGAATGTATTATCTGTCGCGGGAGCTGTCTTCGCAGTTGTCGCTTGTCACGGACGGTACAGATTATGGAGAACTGGAAAAATGCTACAGCATATGGATCTGTCTGGACGATATCCCAAAAGGCGAGCAGAACAGCGTATCCTTTTATGAGATGACGAACACAAAAAACATCGGAAACTGCATCACGAAAAAAGAAGATTACGATTTGTTGACTTTGGTGATTATTATAATGTACCCTATAAGGTGGACACGGCAAGAGGAAGGGATTGCTTGAAATGTT